>DATLVQ010000864.1:0-5909 GCA_035577325.1 Bryobacteraceae bacterium
TATTGCGCCACTGATGTTTCGGCACTGCTCGCCATGCCACCGGCCGGGAGAAGCCGCACCGTTCTCCCTGCTCACTTATGCCGACGCGCGCAAGCATGCCACACAGATCGTCGCCGTCACCGAGCGTCGCTACATGCCCCCATGGCTGCCCGAGCCGGGCTACGGTGACTTCAACGGAAACCGCCGCTTGGCCGGCGATGAACTGCGGCTGATCGCGGATTGGGTCAATGAGGGAAGCATCGAAGGCGCTGCCGCGGATTTGCCGCCGGCGCCGTCCTTTACGGAAGGATGGCAGATCGGCCCGCCCGACCTGGTAGTGCAGATGCCAAAATCCTACCGCTTGGCGGCAAGCGGCGGCGATGTCTTTCGCAACTTCGTGCTCCCTGTGAACCTGAAAGAGGCGAAATATATTCGGGCGATCGAGTTGCGGCCCGGCAACAAGCGCGTGGTGCATCACGCCAACATCTGGCTCGACCGGAGGCAATCGCTGCGTCGCCGCGACGGGGAAGATGGGCAGCCGGGTTTTCCTGGAATGGAGAACGTCTCGACGGAAGCCAGGTCGGATACCTTCGATCCGGACTCGCACTTTCTATTCTGGAAGCCGGGTACCTTGATGCAACTCGAGCCGGAGGACATGAGCTGGCGGCTCGACCCGGGCACGGACTTGATCCTCAATTTGCACTTGCTGCCTTCGGGGAAAGAAGAGACGATCCAGCCAGTCATCGGCTTTTACTTCGCCGTGCGGCCTGCCCTGCGGCATCCGATGCTCGTGCAACTTGAGGATGACGGCGCGATCGATATCCCGCCCGGCGCGCACGAGTTCGCCGTAACCGACCATTTGACGCTCCCTGGCGGCGTCGACGTGCTGGCCATCTATCCGCACGCGCACTATCTTGGCAAGAAGGTGGAAGCTTGGGCGACACTGCCGGACGGCACGCGCGTCTGGCTGATCAACATCGCCGACTGGGATATCAACTGGCAGGCAGTCTATGAGTACCGCAAGCCGGTCCGGCTGCCTAAGGGCACGACCGTCGAAATGCGTATTACGTACGACAATTCAGAAGCTAACCCCCACAATCTGAGTCGTCCGGCGAAGCGCGTCCGTGCGGGGCCGCGCAGTGAAGATGAGATGGGCCATGTGTGGCTGCAGGTTCTACCCAGGAAGGTATCGCCGGAGGACCCACGCATAGACCTACAGGAAGCGGTGATGCAACGGCGTCTCGCAAAGTATCCGGGCGATTTCGTGGCACACTGCAACCTGGGATCGCTGTACACGGCAAGAGGAAGATTTGCGGAGGGGGTTTCGCACTTCGAGCAGGCGTTGCGAGCCCAGCCTGATAGTGCAACCGCGCGGAACGGTTTGGGAGCAGGCTTTCTGGCCGAGGGCCGGTTGGACGACGCGATGCGCGAATTGCGCGAGACGCTGCGCCTAGATCCGGCGCATTTCAACGCGCGCTGGAATCTATGCAAGGCCCTGATACGCAAAGGAGATCTGATCGCGGCCGTAGTCGAGCTGGACGCGCTCCTTAAACAGAAACCGGAAGACGCCGACGCGCAGGTCGGCCTGGCGATGGTTTATTTCATACAACACCGTTACGATCAGGCCCTGCCGCATTTTCAAGAAGCAGTCCGTTTGCGACCCGGCGACGCCGACATCCGTACCAACCTGGGCGCGCTGCTCGCGAACCGCGGCGATCTGGCCGCGGCGATCCAATCGTTCGAGGAAGCGCTGAAGCTGAACCCGAATGACACGGTTGCGCGAGACCATTTGACACGGTGTCGGCAGCAACTGGCGAATCGACACTAAGCCCCGTGACTTGCGGCAGTCTCGTATTGCTGGGAATCGTTACTTTGCAAGAATCTTTCGGGATTTTCCTATAGCGACTCGCAGTCACAAGGGCTTAGCGTCGAGAGAGGTGTCTCTGGAAGAGCAAAAGAGTTGCGATATTGTGATGAATCAAGGCGAACTGACCGTCGCGGTGGCATATTCTGAGAACGAGGCTTGGAGAAGGGAATTTCTATTGGGGTTGTACACGCTCAGAAGGCCTGAAGTCCTATATCTCAGCTCTGGGAGGGCGTGACCCGTGACTCTGAGGGAAATCGATACGCCCGCCCTTCTGCTCGATCTGGACGCCATGGAGCGCAATCTATCCAAGATGGCGCGCTTCTTTGAATCCGGCCCGACCAGGCTCCGTCCGCATTACAAAAACCACAAGTGCCCGGCCTTGGCGCACCGGCAGATCGATGCAGGAGCGATCGGCATGACGTGCGCGACGCTTGCGGAAGCCGAGGCGCTGGTCGCGAACGGCATCATGGATATTCTCATTTCCAGCGAGCTTGCCGGTGGCCGCAAGATTCAGCGCTTTGTCGAACTGGCAGGGCAGGCCGACATAAAGGCCGTTGTGGACAATGCCGAGGCTGTCGCCGCGCTCGGAGCGGTAGGTAAGGCGAAGAGACTTCGTCTCAGTGTCTTGGTGAACGTAAACGTGGGCCAAAATAGGACGGGCGTCGCGCCTGGCGAGCCAGCGCTACAACTCGCACGCAAGGTCCTGGCGGAGGGTCTGTCGCTGCGCGGCCTTATGGGCTATGAGGGTCACGTGGCACATCAGGTGGAAGGGCCAGTGAAGGAGTCGGTCTACGATCTGGCCATGGGCAGTTTGATGAATTGCCGGGGCCTGCTCAAAGAGAACGGGATCCCCATTGAGATCGTAAGCACCGGCGGAACAGGCACGCACCATCTGACACCCAGGTTTCCCGATATCACCGAATTCCAAGCCGGCTCGTACCTCGTGATGGATACAGAGTATACGAACACATGCAAAGATTTCGAGCGCGCGCTGACCGTGCTGGGTACGGTGATCAGCACGACGGATGGGAAACGCGTGGTGGTGGATGCGGGGTTGAAATCGATCAGCGGCGAGCACGGCGTGCCGGTGGTCAAGATGCAGGACGGCCTGTGCCTGAGAAAGCTGAATGCAGAGCACGGCATTATCGATATTCTTGATCCCTCCGTCTCCATCGAGGTTGGCGACACCATCGAGATCTGGGCGCACTACAGCGATGCCACTGTCAATCTGCACGAACGCATGTACGGAATTCGGAACGGTGAAGTAGAAGAAGTGCTGACTATCGAGGGCTGACCAGATGATCCTGTCAAAAAAGTGGCAGCTCTGTATCATCCTGTTTCTGGCGACGACGTTAAACTACCTGGATCGCCAGACCATGAGCATTCTGGCTCCGGTGCTGCAAAAGGAGATGCACCTCGATAACGAAGCGCTGGGGTGGTTGTTCGCTTTGTTCTATTACGCTTATACGTTTTCCCAAATGGCGGTAGGCCCGATTCTCGATCGTTCGAATCTGCGCTGGGCGTTTGCTGTAGCCGTGCTCTTATGGTCGCTGGTGTCGGTGCTGACAGGGCTGGCGAACGGGTTTGTGGCGCTGCTGGTCTTCCGGCTGTCGCTGGGAGTGGTGGAATCGGCGAACTGGCCCGCGGGCATGCGCGTCGTGTCGCGGCTCCTGGAGCCACGGGAGCGACCGCTCGGCAATGGCATCTTCACCAGCGGGACGAGCGTAGGGGCGCTGATTGCTCCGGGCCTAATCCTGACCATTGCGGCAATGTGGGGATGGCGTTGGGCCTTCCTGCTGATCGGTTCTTTGGGCGTGTTCTGGATTTGCGTATGGCTCTTCATGACGCGCGACCCGCAAATGATGCCTGTCTGGCGCGACCCAGTGTCGCCGGAAACGGCGGGCCTCGCAGGGCAATGGCGAATTTTCTCGGCTATCGCCAAGAGCCCGCGCTTTCTGCCCGTGCTGGCCGTCGCGGTCCTGGTAAATCCCTGTCTGTACTTCAGCGTCAACTGGCTCCCGACCTATTTCGCTCAACAGCGGGGCCTCAGCCTTGGTGGGCAGATGGGTTGGATTCTCACGGCGATCTACCTCGGTCTCGATATCGGCAATATCGCGTGCGGTAGCGCCGTTCTTTGGCTCACGCATCGGGGGAGCGGCGTCCAGAGCGCCCGGAGAATCGTCTTCGGTCTGGCGACAGTGGCGGTGGTGTGTTGTGCGGCCGTTCCACTGTTGCCGGTGACCGGCGCCGTCACCGCGCTGGTAATCGTCAATTTTGGCCTGGGCATCTGGGTCGCCGTGTACCTCACCATGGCGCAGGAGGTATCAGACACTCACGTGTCAACAGCAATCGGGATGCTCAGCGGCTGCGGTTCGCTCGCCGGCGCTCTGGCCATGTGGGCTGTCGGGCGAGTGACCCGGCAGACAGCGAGCTTCGCAATTCCGATGAGCGCCGTAGCAGTGGCGGCGGCACTGGCGGCATTGGCGGGATGGGCAGCCAGCAAAGAATCCGGGAAAGAGGCCATTGCGTGAGCCCCTTGCCCAAGTCTCGAGGCGGAATCATCGGGTGTGGCTTCTTCGCCGAGCGTCACATTGAAGCCTGGCGGCGGATTCCCGAGGTCGCAATTGTAGCTGCGGCTGATCCGCGGCTGGACCGCGCCCAAATGTTCGCCCCCACGGCATATCGGTCGGCCGAAGAAATGCTTGACCGCGAGCAACTCGACTTCGTCGACATTGTGGCGCGCGTGGATACTCATCTATCACTCGTACGTCTTGCTGTTCAGCGAAGAATCCCCGTGATATGTCAGAAGCCCATTGCACCCGATTGGGAAACCGCGCTGGAAATTGTTGATATCGCTGAATCGGCTGGGGTGCGGCTGATGGTTCACGAGAATTGGCGTTGGCAAGCCTGGTACCGCGCGGCGCGCGAGATGATCGCGCGCGGAGACATCGGCCAGCCTATTGGATACGGATTTCGAACACGAACGGGCGATGGGATAGGAGGATCGCCGTTCCCCAAACAGCCCTACTTCCGTCAGCTGCGCCGCTTGTTGATTGACGAGGCATTGGTACATCACATCGACACGGCGCGATTTCTCTTTGGCGACATCGAGTCGGTATATGCGCAAGCCAGCCGCCGGAACCCGAACGTCGCCGCGGAAGACCAAGCCATACTTGTGTTGACCCATGAAGCTGCGATTCATGGTTGGATTGACGGGCATCGCTTCCTCGATCCCGATCCCGATGGTCCGGCCATGGGTGATGCTTTTTTCGAAGGCGAAGGCGGCACCATCTCGATTCCCGCGACGGGCGATATCTATCGGAACCGTGCCCTCGTCTGGAAGAATGATGTGACTGTGGGGTATCGTGGCGATAGCGTTCGCGCCACGCAGGCCCATTTCATCTTGTGCCTGAGGGATGGCTCTGCGTTTGAATCTGGCGGCCGCGAATACTTACGAACGTTCGCCGCCGTTGAGGCTGCTTACCAAAGTGTGAGCCGGCAATGTTGCATTCCGCTAACGGCGATTTTGCGTCCGTCCGGCTGATGTACATTACGAGGATAAGCGTGACCATTTCCAGGTGCTGAAACACCGTGATGAACGAAGGACAGGGGGGTAGAACGATGCGGATCGCGGTCGACAGTGATGACGCCGGGATCGAGCTCAAGCGGTTGGTCGTCGCATACCTTCGCGAATCGGGCGTGGCCGTCGAGGATCTCAACCTGCTCGCTTCGCAGAATGTCGACTATCCCGATATCGGCTATAACCTGGCCCGCCGTCTGGCGCAGAAGGAATATGATCGTGGCGTGTTGATCTGCGGCACCGGTTTGGGCATGTGCATGATCGCCAACAAAGTGGAGGGCATCTACGCCGGCGTTTGCCACGACGTGTACTCGGCCGAGCGATTGCGCAAGAGCAATGACGCCCAGATCATCACGATGGGCGCGCGCGTTGTGGGCCCGGAGCTCGCAAAATCAGTGCTGGCCGCATGGCTGAAGTCGGAGTTTGAAGCAGGGCGTTCCCTGCCAAAAGTGCGGCGCATGCGGGAGCTCGAAGAAATGGAGC
>DATLVQ010000865.1:0-11926 GCA_035577325.1 Bryobacteraceae bacterium
GTTTTTCCATCGGAGGCCAGCTATAGTCAGGCATTTCGTCCTCCCTTCATTTCTTTCGCGGCTTCGAGCACGGCTTTCCTCATGCCAATATAGGTTCCGCAGCGGCACAGGTTGCCGCTCAGCCCTCTCTCGGCCTCCTCCAATGTGGGATTGGGATGCTTGTCAAGAAACCCCTTGGTCGCCATCACGAATCCCGGCGTGCAGTACCCGCACTGCTGAGCGTCGTGATTCACGAACGCCGCCGACACCGGGTGCAGCTTGCCGTTCTGCGTAATGCCCTCGATGGTCTGGATGTCTTTGCCTTGCGCTTCGATGGCCAACACAGTGCAACTGTAGACAACCTTGCCGTCCATGATGACGGTGCAGGCGCCGCAAGTGGCCCGGTCGCAGACTTTCTTGGCGCCGGTGTGGTCGAGGCTGTTGCGCAGCGCGTCGATGAGCGTGACGCGGGGCTCGAGGTTCAGATTATATGGTTTGCCGTTGATCTTAAGAGTCACCGGCACGGCTCCCGGACCGGCTACATTTCCAGCCGGGGCCGCATGCGCGGCAGTTTCCAGAAGGCCGCTCCCCAGGGCGCCCGTGCTGATACCCACGCCACGCATGAAACCGCGGCGCGAGAATCCATTCCTGGGCTTTTTGGGAGCGTCAGGATCTTTCTTGGAACTCACTCGACACCTTCCTTTCGCATCCTTCGAGGTTGGGTTCTACTACGAAGATTTCGTTGTGAAACGAGTCAACTATATCAGAAACAGAAAGCGGCGCACAAACGAAAAGACCGGGACGCAAACGCAGCTCCGTTAATCTCTTACGAATCTCAGACGCGAGCGGCCGGTGTTTGTGAGGGAGAGTACAGCCATAAAGTGGGGCGGTGGATTTTCTACGAGCGCGGCCGGTTACATTTTTACCGACGAACAAGCGCAGGCTCGCGAAACATACTGATTCGGCTGACTATCTGGCTCTGGCATGCGACTTGCCATTGTGATCGCAGCCTCTGGCGGATATTGAGGCCGGCCGCTGAAGGACAAAGGGGGAATCGACAAATGAACGACCACGAGACATTCTCAGACCGGAACGAAGCATTTTCAGACGATGAAGCGCGCTCAACGGCGCGCGGTGCGGTGTACTCATTGATCGGGATCCTGGCGGTGCTGACCATCGCCTGTGGCTACCTGTTCTGGCGTGTGCACCAAATGGAAACCGCCACCTCCGCGTGGAACGCGACGACGTCGCAGGAAATCGCGGCGCTCCGTCAAACGGTGGCCGCGAACGATTCCACGCATTTCAAGAACATGGAGTCGCTGCAGGCTGATCTCGCAGAAGCGCGGCATCAGGCGGCCATGACGGCGGGACAGGCGAAACAGGATGCGCTGAGACATGCCGACCAACTGGCGCGGAAACTGGCTGACGAGCAGCAGCAGGTGGCAACGAAGTTGACCGAGGTCCAGCAGGATGCAACCACGGCGAACACCAAACTGGCCGACGTGACGAACGACGTGGCCACGACTAAGACAGATGTCGCCGCGACGAAGAGCGAACTCCAGAACACGGTGGCGGACTTGAAACGCGTGCGGGGCGATATGGGAGTGCTCAGCGACCGGATAGCGACGAACGGCACGGAACTGGCGGCGCTACGCACGCTCGGCGAGCGGAACTATGTCGAATTCAACATAGCCAAGACCAAAGCGCCGCAGAAGATCGGGGACATCCAACTCCTGTTAAAGAAGACGGACGTCAAGCGAAACCGGTTTAGTATCGCAGTCATGGCGGACGACCGGACCGTCGAGAAACGGGACCGCACCATCAACGAACCTGTGCAGTTTTACGTCGCGAAGGCGCACCAACCCTATGAGATCGTGGTGAACGAAATCACCAAGGACCACATTGTTGGTTACCTGGCGACTCCTAAAGTAGAAATGGCGCGGCGGTAAACCGTCACCGGGTTCCCGCGGGGCGAGCGGCTATGCTGGAGTCAGCATAGCCGCGACGTCTCAAATACCTCGCACTTCACAAGCCCCACTCAGTTAAAACAGAAACCGCAGCGTCATCAACATGTTCCGGCTGTTGGTGTCGGTGGCTTCGTAATAACCGAACGTAGCTGGTGCGCTCAGGCGCCAGGAAATACCGCCTAAATTGAATGTAGTGTTGTTAAAAACATTGAACACCTGCCATTGCAATCGAGTGGTCACTCGCTCTGTAATCTTGAAATCTTTGCCGACCGTCATATCGGCGTTGACCAGCGGATTCAGGCGGAACACATTGCGGCCCAGGTCGCCGAAATGCCCGATCAGCGGTTTCACCAGGCCGGAGTCCGTCACTTTGTTGGGATTGTCGGCTTGAGTGTCAGGCTGGAAATGCAGGTTAATGGGCCCAACCACGTCCGGTCTCTGCGATGCCGAGCCGCCCAGCAGAAGGGCATCGGAGACACCCGCCTGCGAACCGGCAAACACGTTGATCGGAACGCCGGACTGCGCCTGGAAGATGCCGCCGAACGTCCAGCCGCGAACCAAAGCTCGCATGAACCGGTTCGACGCACCAGCGCCCCACTCGGGCGAGAAGTTGTGCGCGATCACGAGGCGCTGCGGCACGTCAAACGCGGAGACTGCGCGGTTGTTGCGGTTATTGAACGGATCCTGCTGTCCCGAGGTATCGTTGGCCAGGATGCCCAGCGCATCGGAGACATCGTCGATCGATTTCGAGTAGGTATAGGCCGCGCTGAAGGAGTAGCCGCGGCGGAACCTTCTTTCCACGAACAACTGCAGCGAGTTGAAACTTGAGTTCGCCGACGAATCCAGCAATTGTGTGCGGTTAAAGCGAGGATCGATGCGAATGCCGGGGCTGGCCGGCCCCGGGTTCAGCTCGGCGTTGATGGTGCGAAAAACTCCGGCCGCTTGCATGGCCGACTGGTCAGCTGCCGTTTGCGGCGGCGTGAACCGGCCCGGCTGAATGGTATTGATGTCGTGCGAGCGCTGCAGGAAGCTGCTCTTGGTACCTACATAGGAGGCCCGGCCAACGAGGCCAAACGGCAATTCCCGTTCAAGCGTCAGGCTCCACTGCTGCACTTGCGGATTCCGGAGGTGCTGATCGACGGGTGCGATGCTGCCGAAGTTACTGATTGCCGTACCAAAGGTGCCAACCGTCGCGACGCCCTGCTGCTGGAACGCCGAAGATCCGGCAACCAGATTGGCGAAGGTATTGCCCCCTCCGAAGCCGGTTTGTGGCAGGACGAAATTGAACATGAACGGCGGCAGGAACCGCAGATTGCTAATGGGATTCAGATAAATAAAGTCGTAGGTCATCCCATAGCCGCCGCGAACCACCAGCTTGCCCGAGCGGGGGTTCCAGGCGAACCCGAGGCGCGGCGCCCAATTGCGCGTCGTTTGGAATGCGTTGCCGCCCGTCGCGAATGCGCCGAAGGGCCCTGTCCCGGCGCCGCCCAGCGCGTCATTCTTGTGGAAGTCGATATTTGAGAGAATGCCATTCACTTCCGACACGCCGCCGGACACTTCCAGCCGCACGCCGACATTGACCGTCAGGCTCCGGCTCAGCTTGTAATCATCCTGCGCGAAGAAGTATTCGTTGGACACGCGGTATCCGCGCACCGAGTTCCCGAATCGCTGCGAATATTGGAAGGGGTTACCGGCCAGGAAATCGTCGAGCGACAAGAATACGTACGTTCCGCGAACGTTGGCGTCGAAAACCCCATTGGACTGAATACGATTGATGTCCGCGCCGGCTTTTAGCGTGTGCTTGCCGCGGGTGTGGCTGACGATATCGCTGTATTGGAAGGTGTTCTGCACGCGACCTTGCGGCAGCCCGGTCCAGGTGCCGAAGGAATCCGTACCATCCAGGAACTGGATCTCGGGACCGGGTGTTTTCTGCAGCGGGGTGAAGTTGGGCGATATGCGGCCGTAGGAGGCCAGGAACTGGTTGACCGTATTCGCGGAAAAAGTGTGGGTTTCCGAAATCGTGGCGTTCGCGTCCCGGTCGATCACCGAGGCGCCGTTGCCCGCCAGGTTGGAATCGATGAACGTCAAGGAGGCGGCGTGCTGACCGATATGCGACGTCCCTCCACGCAGGAACAACAAATCGTTGTTCGTGAGATTGACATCCACGCGTCCCGAATAAGAATAAAAATCAGTGGCGTTGGGCGCGGACTGGCTGATGTTGCCGCTGTCGGTAACGGGCACATTGAGCTTCTGCAATAGCGCCACGGCCGTGGGATCGGTGGCTGCGGCCACCTGGGCGGTGGTAGGTACCGTCGCCACATTGGTGCCTCCCGAGCCGCGGATTTTCTGCTGTTCATAAGTCCCGAAGAAAAAGACCTTGTTTCGCTTGACCGGCCCGCCCACGTACCCGCCCCAGTCATTGTTACGTGTGACAGTCG
Source organism: Bryobacteraceae bacterium (assembly GCA_035577325.1). Lineage (GTDB taxonomy): Bacteria > Acidobacteriota > Terriglobia > Bryobacterales > Bryobacteraceae > QHXW01. Next base: position 4,385 of record DATLVQ010000865.1, read on the forward strand.
GCTGGCCCGTGGTGTCGAAATAATCGCGCGCGTTCAGCCAGCTATTGCGGAAAAACTCGAAAGCGTCGCCATGGTACTCGTTGGTGCCGCCCTTGCTGATAATTTGCACTTGCGCGCTGGAATTGCGGCCGTACTCGGCATTGAAGTTGTTGGTGATGACATTGAACTCTTCGATGGCGTCGGTAGGCAGAGTTCCGGTTCCACCCTCGCCAGTGGTCGAGACGTCGGTGGCGGTCGCATTGTCGACGGTGATGTTGTTGCCTCGCCCGCGGCCCCCGTTGGAGTTGAAGCTCCCGAGACCCAGAAAGGGATTGTTGGGAGCAACGGGAATGACACCAGCCGCATTCCCCGCCAGCGCCATGACGTCATTGCCGACCAGCGGCAGCGTGGTGATGTCGCGCGTTTCCACGCTGTTCTGAAGTTGCGAATTCACTGTATTGAGAGCGGACGCCGTCTCCATGACGACGATCTCCTGCGTGGCGGCGGCAATCTCGAGCACCACCGGCACCGTGGTCGCGGCCCCGCTCGCTACCGTCGCCACGGTCTTGAAGGTATTAAATCCGTGGATCGCAACCTCGATCTGGTAGCTGCCGATCGCGAGTTGCGAGACTCGCACAGCGCCGACCGCATCGGTAATCCCGGAGCGCATCGTGCCCGTGTCCCGGCTGCGGATCATGACCGTGGCGCCGGGAATAACCGCCGCCGATGAATCTGTAACCTTAATTTCGAGGTCGCCGCTAATCTGGGCAACCAAAGGCCGATTGGACAACACGGCGCCAACAATGAGCGCGAATAGCGTCGAGCAGATGCGAGCACGCATTTTTTAACTCCTCAGTTACGATTTTCCAACTGAGCCACAATGTGCAATCGTCAGGCCGCTTGCGAAACTCCATAGGATGGCGTGACGTGGCGTACGGGAGAATTCTGAAGGCTGTATAAACCCCAGCGGCTAATACCAAATTCCGGATAAAGACTTTATAAATCTTACAGTTAACAATTCGGCCCTCGACAGTTTTTGCACCTTTTGATATCATTCAAGAAGACGATTTGTGTTATCGCCCCTCACCTTGGTGGTTGGTCTGATTTTTCCCCTACCTCCAACAAAAACTAAAAGGAGCCGAACGTAGCCTTATGGCTGCCAATCCATATAACCAGGGTGCCCAGGTGGAACATTCGATTTTCGGCCTGGGAACCGTGCTGTCCATGAATGAGGAAAGAATCGTGATCAAGTTTGACGATCACGGTGAGAAGAAGTTCGTCACACCTATGGTCGTTGGCTCGCTGAAAAAGAGCGACCGGCAGCCGCCTGCCGAGAAACGCGCGGCCCGCCGAAAGAAAGCAACCGTCCCCGCGGCTCACTAGCCATCCAGGAAAGACTACCTTTGAACGCAAGACAGAAAAGACTATTCGAAGACGCCCGCAAGAAGAATCCGCAACTGAAAATGCCGGAGACCCCCGTGGTCTCGAACTGGAGCGAAGACGATCTGGCCCTCATCAAACAAGGCGTGGGCGACAAATCCGGCCGCCCGGTTTCAGCCGGTGGAAGTGCTGCGTCCGGCGATTCCGAGACGCCATCGGCCGACGCCGGCTCTGTGGTGACCTACTTTGAGGACAAGGGATTCGGTTTCCTCCGGCCCGATAACGGCGGGCGCGATGTGTTTTTCCATATTTCGCGGCTCAACGAGGGCCAAGCGACCGACCTAGTGCCGGGAGCGCGCGTGATCTACGAACTTGGCATGGACCGGACCGGCAAGATGGCGGCAAGCAGCGTGCGCATCGTACCGAAAGAAACGACAACTCCGGCTGCTTAGTTTTCGCCGCAGGCATTTTATCGCCTGCACCGCTCACTCCCATCGGAGCGCGATTATGGGATCGAGCCGCGAGGCACGGCACGCCGGGATATAGCAGGCCGCCAGTACGACTGCCATCAGCAGCAGCGAAGCGCCTAAAAATGTCGCCGGATCGAAGGGCGGCACGTCGTACAGCAGACCGGAGAGCAGGCGCACTAACGCAAGCGTAGCCGCCAAGCCCACCACTATTCCCGCCAGCCCCACGATCAGACCTTCCCTCAAAACCAGCTTCAACACGGATGCCGCCCGGGCGCCTAAAGCCATGCGAATACCGATTTCGTGTGTTCGCTGCGCGACCGAGTGAGCGATCACGCCGTAAATCCCGATCGCGGCAAGCGAAAGGGCCAGGGCCGCGAACAGGCCGAGCAGCAGCGTCTGGAATCGCGGTTGCGCCACCGTGGCGCTCTCGCGCTCGGCCATCGTCTTGACGTCATAGAGCGGCAAGCTGGGAACAAACATGAAGATTTGGGCGCGTACCGCGGCAATGACGTTATCTGGGTCGCCTGCAGTCCGGATCACAAGCGCCATGGAACGCGCAGGGGCTTGTTCGATAGGCACGTACATTTGAGGCAGCGGTTGCGCATCGAGAGTGGAATTCCGTACATCGCCCACGATGCCCACGATAGTGAGCCAGTCAGCTCCGGGCCGCGGGGCTCCAAGCACAATGCGGCGGCCGATGGCATCCGAGGGCGCGGACGGCCAGAAACCGCGCGCCAACGTCCGGTTAATAACGGCCACGGGCTGCGATTCGCGCTCCGCAAAAACGCGCCCGGCGAGCAGGGGAATCTGCATGGTGTGAAAGTAATCCGCGCCAACGACTTGTTGGTGGGCCACTTGCGGCGTGCTGCCGCTCGCATCATATGGCCGCCCCTCGATACTGAACGGATCGCCACCCGGCCCGCCGGTCAGCGGGAGGCGCGACACGACACTCGCCGACTGCACACCTGGGACGGCACGGGTTCGTGGCACAAGATCGCGGAAGAAGGCGGTTACGAGATCGTTGTCGCGGTACTGGTTCTCGGGGAGTGAAATTCGCGCCGTGATCAACTTCTCGGCCCGAAAACCTGGGTTGACGCTCGTCAGGCGCACGAAACTCTTAAGCAGCAGACCCGCTCCGATCACGAGCACGAGCGAGAGAGCGATCTCGGCGGTAATAAGCGCATGGCGGAGCCGCCCGGAACGCGTTCCGCCAGACATGCCGCGACCTTCCTTGAGCGCCTCCGTGAGATGCAGGCCGGAGCCTTCGACCAGGGGCGCCACGCCGAACACCAGCCCGGCGACGAGCGAAACCAGGATCGTGAAAGTGAGAACCCGCGAGTCCAGCGGAATGGTTTCTAGCTGCGGCAGCCCTGCCGGCATCAGTGCCGCGAGCACGCTCACTCCCCAGAACGCCAGCAGTAATCCGAGGGCGCCCCCGGCCAGCGCCAGCGTCACGCTTTCGACCAGCAATTGGCGCGCCAGGCCCAGTCTTCCCGCGCCCAGCGCGCGCCGCACGGCAATTTCGCGCCGGCGTCCCGCCGTCCGGACGAGGAGCAGATTGGCCACATTCGCGCATGCGATAAGCAGCACAAACGCCACCGCCGCCAGCAACACTAGAAGCCCGCGACGCATGCCGCCGTACAGTTGGTCTCGCAATGATGTCACGCTGACGCCATAGCCTGCGTCTTCTCCATGCGGGCCACGATACGGGTGATAGCGCTCCTCGACTCCTCGGGCCACTGCCGACATATCGGCGATGGCCTGTTCGACCGTGACGCCGGGCTTCAGACGCGCGATCAACTCGAGTGCGCCAGCGGTGCGGCTGGAATCTGGCGGCGGCTGCAGCGGTATCCACACCTGGGGCGGCGGATTTACAGGTGCAAAAGAAAAGGCGCGCGGCAGGATGCCCACGATCTGGAGCGGGCTGCCATCGAGAATCATCGTCTTGCCCAGAACATTCGGGTCGCCCCCAAAGCGGCGGCGCCACAGAGAATCGCTGACCACGACGACGGCGTCGCGCCCGGCTTCATTTTCCTGGGGAAGAAAAACGCGTCCCACCACTGCCGCCGCTCCCAACATGGCGAACAGGTTCGCCGATACGCGCACGCCGGGCACGCGCTCGGCACTGTCGGCCGTCGTGAGGTTGAATTCGGCGGCGCTGAACGCGGCGACATTTTCGAACACGCGATTTCCGGCTTTGTAGTCGAGATAATTGGCGTAAGAAACCGGAAATTCGGCAATGCCGAGTTTCGAAAGGCGGTCCCACACCACCATCAGGCGGGCGCCGTCGGGATATGGCAGGGGCCGAAGAAGCGCCGCATTCACCACGCTGAAAATCGCCGTATTGGCTCCGATGCCGAGGGCTAAAGCCAAGATCGCAATCACCGCAAAACCAGGATCGCGCCGGAGCATTCGAAACGCGTAACGAAGGTCGCGCATGAGTACAATGATAGGCCGGAGGCGGCCGGTGAACGAGTTAAATTTCAAGTTAACGCAGATCGGAATCGTGATGCTCGGGGTAACCAATACAGCACGCTCGATTGCGTATTACCGCGACAAGCTGGGCCTGGCGCTGAAGGGACAGAACGAAGGATTCGCGTTCCTCGACGGTGGCGGCGTGACGCTGTGCCTAAGTGAGGCGCTGGCCCGCGTGAGTAATCCGGTCGCGGGCGCGACCGAACTGGTGTTCTCGGTGGAAGACGTGCGCGCGGCGCACGAAGCGCTGGCCGCGCGCGGCGTGGAGTTCACGCACGAACCGCGCAATGTGACCGGGCCGCTGTGGGCGGCGAACTTTAACGATCCCGATGGACATAAACTCTCGGTGTTCGGACCGGAGCGGAAGGCGTAGCCGCGAAAATGCCGTCCACCGAAGATCAACTAGTCGGACCGATAATCGCCGAGCGACGGCTCTCTGCCCGCATCAGCGATTCCGAGGTGGAGGAAGTCGTCATCCGAATGGCCGCGCCGGAGCGGGAGGAGGCGGGCGATTACCGCTGTTCGTATGAAATTCTAGCCCCTTGGTACCGCAAGGTGCGTTACGCCGCCGGCATTGATGGCTTTCAGGCGATCCACCTCGCTACAAAAATGATCGGCGTCACTCTTTGGGTCATCGCTCAGGAACATGGGTACCATTTGACATGGGAAGGATTAGAGGATATCGGCTTCCCCGGATTTCATGCGTGAATCTCAATGTGGCCCACGACTCAAATCTCCTCCTGTTGGTAGATTATGAAACCGATTCTAATCGCACTTTTTCTTGCCACCGGTCTTGTGCAGGGAGCCGACGATTGGCCCGCATACGGGCGCGACGCGGGCGGCACGCGGTATTCTCCGCTGAAGCAGATCCACAAGGGCAATATCGCGTCGCTCAAGGTGTCGTGGACGTATCACACGCACGCGCTCGATCCGACGAGCGATCTCAACGGCAAGGCCGCGTTCGAGGCCACGCCGATACTGTTCGAGGGAAGTCTTTACCTCAGCACGCCGTTCGATCAGGTGATCGCGCTCGATCCAGCGACGGGCGTGGAGCGGTGGAAATACGATCCAGATGTCGACCGGCGTTCCAACTACTCCGAGGTCAGCTCGCGCGGAGTCTCGGCGTGGGCCAATCAGAAAGCGGCGGCGGGCGCGCCGTGCCGGGCGAGGATTTTTGTAGGCACCATCGATGCGCGGCTGATTGCGCTCGATGCGCGCACGGGCAAACCTTGCCAGGACTTCGGAGCGAACGGCGCCATCGATCTCACGCGCGACGTGAATCTGCGGGATCGCGGCGACTACCAGGTGACGTCGCCGCCGGCGATTGTGGGCGATCTGGTGATCACGGGCTCGTCGATTGGCGATAACCGGGCGGTCGATCTGGAGCGCGGAACGGTGCGCGCATTCGAGGCCAGCACGGGCAAGCTGCGCTGGAGCTGGGACCCAATTCCATGGGCGGAGAAACAGAACCCGCGCACAGGGGCGGCGAACGCGTGGAGCGTGATTTCCGTGGATTCGGAACGCGGCCTGATCTTCGTGCCGACAGGCAGTGCCAGCCCCGATTTCTACGGCGGCGAGCGGCCCGGCGATAACGCGTACGCCGATTCCGTGGTGGCGTTGCGTGCCGCTACTGGAAAGGTTGTCTGGAGCTTTCAAGTGGTGCATCACAATCTGTGGGACTACGACGTGGCGTCGCAGCCTTCGCTCATTCAGTTCCACAACAGGCCGGCGGTGGCGGTCACGACCAAGATGGGCAACGTTTTCGTGCTGGATCGCGAGACCGGCAAGCCGCTGCACCCGGTGGAGGAGCGCCCGGTTCCGCAAAGCACCGTGCAGGGTGAGAAGACCTGGCCCACGCAGCCGGTATCGAGTTTCCCGCCGCTGGTTCCGCAAAAGGTCACGCCGGATGACGCATGGGGTCTGACCCCGGAAGAGCGCGACGGCTGCCGGGCGAAGATCGCGGCGCTGCACGGGGGAAATATTTTCACGCCACCATCGCTTGAAGGGACGATCGCCGTGCCGGGCAATGTGGGAGGCGTGAACTGGGGGAGCGCGGCCATCGATCCGGAACGCGGGCTGCTGCTGGCAAATACTAACCGGCTACCGTTCGAGCTGCGGCTCATCCCACGGGAGAAACTGCGCGACGAAGTACACCGCGCGGAAACCAACCGGCTGCACGGCGAGTTCGGGCCGCAACACAAGACGCCATACGCGATGTATCGCGAGCCGTTGTGGGGGCCGCGCCAGATTCCCTGCACGGCGCCGCCTTGGGGCGCGCTGGTGGCGCTCGATCTGAACGCCGGGAAAATCAAGTGGGAAGCGCCGCTTGGCGCGTGGGCGCCGGGGCTGCCGCCGGGATCAATCAACCTAGGTGGACCGATCGTCACCGCGGGCGGCCTGGTCTTCACGGCAGCGGCCAGGGACAACTACCTGCGCGCGTTCGATGTGGAAAACGGGGCCGAGGTCTGGAAAGCGGAGCTGCCGGCGAGCGCGCAGGCCACGCCGATGACTTTCAGCGCGGGCGGGAAGCAATACATCGTGATCTGCGCCGGCGGTCACGGCAAGTTGCGAAGCAAGCAGGGCGATGCAGTGGTGGCGTTCGCATTGGGGGAATAGGATCGTGTACCACTAGATCCTTAGGACGACTACATCAGGACGACTACATCTCGGACGACTACATTTCAAAATGAACGCGCCTGCCCGTCTGCCGGCGGCCCCCGGTTGGCTTCAAAAACGGCCCGCAAGTTCCTGTATAATGAACGAATCACCTCTGGCTACTAGCGTGCCTCTGTGTGTCCGGTTGTAACTCCGTAAACCGATCATGTTCGACAACTTATCGGAAAAACTGCAGCGGGTATTCAAGAGTCTCCGCGGCGAAGGCCGGCTGACGGCGGAAAACATGGAAAGCGCTCTGCGCGAAATCCGTGTGGCGCTGCTCGAGGCCGATGTCAATTTCCGCGTGGTCAAGCAACTGATCGAAGCCATCAAAGTAAAGGCCATGGGCGAGGAAGTGCTTACGGCGCTTTCGCCCTCGCAGCAGGTTATCGCCATCGTGCGCGACGAGCTCATGAAAATTCTGGGCAGCCACGAATCCAAGCTGCGCTTCGCCAACGAGCCACCGAGCGTGATGCTGATCGCCGGGCTGCAAGGTTCGGGCAAGACGACTACGACGGGGAAACTGGCGCGATGGCTCTCGAAGAACGGGCACCGGCCGATGATGGTTTCGGTGGACGTGTAC
>DATLVQ010000866.1:0-5261 GCA_035577325.1 Bryobacteraceae bacterium
GCAGAGCCTTCGATGTATTGCTCTTATCGGACACCGCCACCAGCGAATACGTCGGCACCACCGGATCGGGATAGCTCGACAGAAACGCCTGGCGCACCTCGCTTTTGAGGCTCTTGAATCCCGTCGTCAGATCGCCCTCGCACTTGCCCATGTTCTGGTACCGCGCGATCCAGCCGTTGACCTGCGCGGGCAGGGCGTCTGCAATGGGCGAGCCACCGGATGCGCCGGCCACGGTAATGAACGCCGCCACCGCTTGCGCGACTCCATCTTCCTCCGCCAGCGCCACCTGCAGATCAGGCGCGCCCTTGCTATAGCCCAGCACAATGAACTTGCGGGCATCCGTCTTTTGCTCCACCCGCAGATAGCCCGCGATGATGCGCGCGTTATCCTCGCAACTGTTGTTGGGTACTCCCAACAGGTCAACAGTCATGCCGTACTTTTCCCGCAAGGACTTCTGTCCCTGATCGAATGCCGGCGCGTTCGAAGCGCAGGAGCTGAGAATGCCGGGCACGATCAGCACGCGATACTTCGTGGGCAGGGAACCGAGCGCCACGTCTTCTTTTCCGGGGTTCGCCAGGTATTCGCCGCAACTTCCCCAGTCGCCCGTGTCAGGATTGTGTTGCTTGAGCACGGAGCAGAACACATCCGCGAATCTCTGGCTCACGTCCTCCGTGTCGGGCTGGAGATAGATCACCAGCGTGCGGCCATCGGAGTGAAAGCCGCCGCCTGTTGCTGTGTGCGCCTCGGTCACTGGGTTGGATGGCGTCATGTAATCCAGCTTGGTTACCAGGCCGGTCTGTTGGAGGCTCTGGCCGATGTAGTCGCGCTCGCCATCCACCGCCGGATCTATCTTATGCGTCAGTTTGCCGTTGCGCTGGTCTTTTTCCAGGCCGATGTCATGTGTACCCGCGCCCGCCCAAAGTTGGGTGCCGTCCACGGCAAAAGGTGCCCGCCACAGCCGGAAATGGTGGCGCGTGGCGATCACCTTGATCGGGTCGGCCTGTGCGTAACCGAAGTCCTGAGTGCGGCCGAACAGCATCAGCTCGCTGATCGGCATGGTGACGTATGCTTCTCGCGAAAAACTTTCAAGCGCCCCGCGGAGGATGGCGTTCTTGATGGACTTGTCGGGCTGAATCCAGCCGGCTAAGTCGAGCGCCCGGTGGACCCTGGCCTCCGAGCCGACGATCAGAAAATTGACGCGGTCGCCGGCGTTGCCCTGGCTGTCGGAAATGCGCGTGGGGATACGGTCCAGAATCTCCTGCGTGAGCTTGGGCAGCGGGGCATTCGTCACCGTGACGGCCGCGGATGCGGTCCGCGCGACGCGTTCGATCGAGACGTGAAAGCTTCCCTCGGGTTGATTGTTCGCCGCGGCGTTGATGCCGAGAAACAAGCGCCCGTCAACCGGAGCCTTGATGTTGGCGCGTGGGCCGATCAGAAACGGCCGCGCCGCATCGCTCGAGCCCACGCGTCCCACCAGCGCCCCGCGCCCCGCTTCATTGACGGGCAGGACGCGCACCAGGTCCAGCCAGCCGCGCGCCAGCCCCTCGGGCCCGTTATCCTTGGCTCCGGCGAAGCGCAGCGTCCCGGTCGCGCTGAGTTTCACCGAATCGCCGGCTTTGAGATCGATACCTGTATCGGTCCAGGGCGATGCCCCCGAAACATCCAACTCTTTCGGAGACGGCGATTGTGCGGAGACCTGTAACGCAGTGGCCGCGAGCATTAGCAGGGTAAATGTGCGCACCTTTACATCTTATTGCGAATTATTGCGGAATGGCCTGGCGGATGAGTAGGCCTACCTGCGCCCATACCTTGGGGTCTTGTTCCATCCTGGCATGCGCCCCTCCCAGGTGTTTCCGCGCCCAGCTCGCCGACGACATGTCGATGTCCTTGAAAAAGTATCGATACTGAAAATTCCCCAGAATGCGCGTGCGCGATGGATTTTCGGCCTGGATTCGCGTGCGGCCCATGATGGGCGGCCCATCGTGTTGGAAAAGGTTGGCCGCGGCCACCACGTTTGCCGGGATCACAGCATCGCGACGGCCGATGCTGTCGACCTGCACGGTCAACAACACGGGAATGCCGAGTGCTTGCAGCTTTCGCGCCAGATTGACGGCGGCGCCCCCGCCCATGCTCTGGCCATAGAGAATAATGCGCGCGCCCGCGCGTTCGTCGGGATCGAGATGGCCGCTGTGGTTCCAATCGAATGCCGCCTGGATCAATGCAAGCGCCACGCTCTGCCGGTGGTTGCTCACCGTCTCGGCATAAACGCCGGGCATGGCGCGGAGTTCGATCGCCAATTTGCGAACGCCACGATGCGGGTCGTCCCATCGCTCCCAGCCGCCCAGAAATCCAATTACGAGGGTGCTGCTCTTAGGAAGCGGCAGCGCCGCCGTGATGTCCGCAAGGGTCTGGCCGCGGCAAGCCGCGCCGGCGGCCGCCACCCAAAGCCAAATCGCAGCCCGTAGAAGTGTATCGCCGCGTACTATCACGTCATTTAGACGTTGCGGAGTGGAATTATGGATGCAGACATGCACGACAGGGACCGCATATGGATGAACCGCGCGAGTTCGCATTCGAGGCTGCCCGGCGCATCCTCAACAACGGAAACACCGAAACCGGTCCAGCCACAAACTCGCAGCTCCTCACGGACCTTGCGGAAATGATCCGGCGGCGCATGACCGGGGAGAATTTGCTTGAAGAAAATTCACGCTGGTTCCTTCTCCCGGCCTGTGGAACGCAGTTTGGAGACCGCGCGGGCTTTTGAGCGGTGCACAAGGCGTGGTCTGACTTCGACATTAGAATTCTCAGGGACGGTCGGTGAACCCACGATCTTGCACCAAGCTATAGGAGACCGTGGTCAAGACGAGCATCCGTGGGTCAAGGTTCCGGATGGCCGTGCGGTACCTCGGGCAGCACCAATTCTCTTCTGAAAACATGCCACCACAGACCCTGTGGACGGTCTTCGTTAAAGTCGTCCCCGGCCCGGCGTGGACCTGCAGCTTTTTGTTCTTACGTGCCGGTAACTCGGGCATGGGCATGACCCTGACGGACTAGGCTGCCGAATATACTCTGGTAGGTAGTATAATTATCTTGTGCGCGTCAAGACTTCTATCACCCTTCCGGAAGACCTGCTGGAGACCATAGACAAGACCGATCCCAATCGCTCGGCTTTTATTGAACGCGCGTCGCGCGCATATTTGGCGCGTCTTGAAAAGGCGAAGCGCGAAGCCAAGGACATTCAGATCATCAACGCCAACGCCGAGCGGCTAAATGATGAAGCCATGGACGTCCTCGAGTATCAAGGTTTGCCTTGAGGCGTGGCGAACTCTATCTGGTCAAAAAGTTAGGCTCGCAAGATCCCAAACGCCAGCGCGTCTTTGTGGTCGTCAGCCGCCAGGCGCTCCTGGATACCAGGTTTTCATCGGTGATTTGCGCTCCGGTCTATTCGCGGCACGATGGGTTAACCACGCAGATCCGCATCGGCGTCGACGATGGCTTGAAGCGCGATTCCAGCATCCACTGCGACGAACTCGTCAGTCTGCCCAAGACACTGCTCACCCGTTATGTCGGGCGTCTCAGTTCCTCGAAAATAGACGATCTGAATCGCGCGCTGCTGACGGCACTGGACCTGGATGAAGTCGTGGCCGCTTCATTAAACTGAGCGCATGAACGCCGCCCGGTCTGTCAGCTAGGCAGAAGCTGGGTGCGTGGACGCCATCTGTTCCCGACGCACGAGCTCTCGTAGGATGTCGTTAATCTCCACTACCGCCTGGCGGCGTGTTGCCGGGTTTTCCAGCGCCACGACGGAAAGGTTATCACCGGTGCGGATAACGAGGCAGTACCAGATGCTGTCGTCTCCTGTCACGGGCCGGCTGCTAGCACTCCAGTCAACCATCAGGTAAGCATCAAACTCGGGCACTCCTCGAAAATAGACGATCTGAATCGCGCGCTGCTGACGGCACTGGACCTGGATGAGGTCGTGGCCGCACCATCAGACTAAGAGCACAAACATGACCCGTTACATCTACGGGGCTCGCGTACGGTCGGATCGGGTAGCGCAGGGTCACGCGCCTTCTGCGGGAACCTGCGGCCTTTTGTTCCAACGAGTCGCGGTTCGCAGGTCTCCCCAAACCCTGGGTAGCCCTTGCGCTACAGGTCTCGGTAGCGCCAAGGCGCTTCTGAAACACACGACGCCCGCAGGGCGAAAAGATCTTCGTTGAACTCTCGACCGCGAGCCAGCGCACACTAGTCGAGCCCGGACCTGTTTGCTTTCCTGCCGAATTGGGAGGAGGGAGAGCCTGTTTCAAAGCTTATCTCTCACGTCGAGCTTGTGTTAGTTGAAATCAAATACCGCCGAGCTTGTGCTCGTTTTGGTTCGAGCTCGTCAAGAATGACAATCACACGATCTACAGTGGATTCGTAACCTAATTTCAATAGTCGCGTGACTTGATAAAACATCCTCGCCGTAATTTCGGCCCCCAATTCAAGTGCATCGTCGATAAATTCCCAGGCTGGCGGAGGCTGGAAGCGACCTTCTGGCGAGAGACGTGAGGTCGTTGCTAAGAAATCTCCGTGTGCAATACTCGACCACAATGGGTAGTAGTCGTCGTAGACGTCTTTGTATCCCGTCTCTGCAGCGAGCTGGTGATTTTGAAGCTGATGCCACGACAGATTCTTCTTGGGAAATCGGTTCATTGCGGAATCGTGCCCCGCTTTGGTCGCATTGATCAGGTCAACACGTTGACCCGCTTCCCATCGCTTCGCAATTCTGTGCTGTACCAACCTGCCGTATTCAATATAGTTGGGAAGCCGCGCCTCATCGGCCGCAAGATAGGCTGTTCCCATGGCTGTCTCCAGTAGACTTCGGCAAACCACCATAGCATCCGGGCCTAGTCCGTTGAGGGCCAACAGAATGATCGCGTTGAAGGCGTTGAAGGCAGCTTCTGCAGAAAGCAACACGGCCAGTCGGTGCCCTGCCTCAGATCGCTGCACAATGTGGTTTGCTGTCTCGTATAGCGGCCCCCAACATGCGCAGTGCTTCGGGAACCGCTCTGATACTTGCTGAGCAAAATCGGGGTAGCCGACGACAGGGAGCTCGGTCGAATTCGTCGCGGACCGCGCAGGTATCGACTTAGGTCTCTTGAAACGATGTGCCACGGCCGATTCCCGCTATCTCAAATACTTCCCCGTCCACGACCCCGCCGCCTTTGCAATCTGCTCCGGCGTGCCCGTCGCCACCACGTACCCGCCTTTTTCACCGC
>DATLVQ010000867.1:0-21627 GCA_035577325.1 Bryobacteraceae bacterium
AGATCCTCGACCGCTATGTACAGGCCGTCGGCGGCAAGGAAGTGGTAGCCAAGGTGACCAGCCGCGTCATGAAGGGAACGCTCGAGAACTCCGACGACGGCACCACGTCGCCCGCTGAAGTGGTCGCCAAAGCGCCAAACAAATATCTCAGCGTCGTCAACCTTGGCGACTCCGGCCAAGCACTGGAAGGCTGGAATGGCGAAGCGGGCTGGGGCAAAGATCCGGATTCCGGCTTGCACGACATGAATAAGTCCGACCAGGTGGCCGCTAAGCGCGATTATGATTTCTACCGCGAGATCCGGCTCAAGGAGCTTTTTCCGAAGCTGAGCCTGAGCGGCAAGATGAAGGTGGACGACCGCGATGCATACATCGTGGAAGCCACCGCCGCCGATGGCGCGGTCGAGAAGCTCTACTTCGACGCGGAATCGGGCCTGCTGGTCCGACGGGATTTCGAGCGCATCAACGTTGACGATGGCATCATTTTGTACGAAGTCGATTACGAAGATTACAAAGACGTGGACGGCCTGAAGCTTCCATCGACCGTACGCCGGAAGACACCTGACTATGCGCTGACTTATCGTTTCACGGAAATCAAGCAGAATGTTTCGGTGGACGACGCCCGGTTCAATAAGCCTGAAAAGTAGATCAGACTTGCGCCGGCTCGCGGGGCGAGAAGCGCGTCCAAATCCAGTACGCCAGCATGCCCGCCAGTAACGTGAGCAGGCCGAAGCCCACGAACACCCAACCCGACGTGGCGAATACGTAGGTCCACCCGACGAAGGCCACGATGCTAGGGATCGGATAAAGCCACATGCGAAACGGCCGGACGATTTCCGCGCGGTGCGTCCGAAGATATTGCAGCGCGAAGATCTGGGCGATGAACTGGATCAAAATGCGCGAAGTCAGCAAAGCCGTAATAACGGCATCGAGGCTCCACAGGCTGCCCACGATGGACAAAGTGCCCATCACCAGCAGCGAAACGTGAGGGAATTTCCCCTTGGGATGCAGCCGCGCGAAAGGCTTAAAGAAATGCCCCTCGAGCGCCGCTGCGTAGGGGATACGGCTGTAGCCAAGCAGCAACGCGAACACTGAGGCGAATGCCGTCCATAGAATCAGCACCGTAACCACCGACGCCGCGCGCGTTCCGTAGAGCTTCTCCATGAACTCCGAGCCGATAAATTTCGACTGCATCGCCTCACGCCAGGGCACTACGGCGATCATGCTCAGGTTGGTCAAGGAATAAATTGCAGCAACGCCAAGCACGGAAAGAATAATGGCGCGCGGAATTACCCTCTCCGGGTTGCGGACTTCGCCACCGACGTAGCAGATATCGTAGTAGCCCAGGAAGTCATACATGGCGATCTGCATGGCTGAGCCCAGCCCGACCACGAAGCCCATCGAAAATTTGAACGCGTTGGGTGGAAAATCGAAAACCACTTTCGGCTGAAAATTTGCCAACCCGCTCACAATGACCCAAAACACCGTGACCAGCATTCCCACCCAGAGCACCACCGTCAGGCGGCCCACCGCATTGATCTTGCGGTAGAGCAGCAGAATCACCAGTATGCCCACGGCGAGACTCACCAGCCGTGTTTCGTTCGTTCCCATGCTGCGCCAGAAATAGCCGACGTATTGTGAGAATCCGATATAGCCGGAAGCAATCTCGAGAGGACCGCTGAAAATGAATTGCCAAATAAATAGAAACGGCAGAATGCCGCCGAGCCGCGTCTTGCGGAAAGCTTCGCGCAGATAGAGGTATGTTCCCCCGGTACCCGGCATGGCCGCCGCCAGCTCGCTCCATACCAGGCCGTCGCACAGCGCCAGGATCGCCCCCAGCAGCCAGCCCAGCATGCATTGCGGACCGCCCATGGAAGCGATGATCAGGGGGATCGTGATGAACGGTCCGACCCCGACCATGTTGCTCATGTTGAGCGCCGTGGCGTGCAGCAGCCCGAAGCCGCGCACAAGGCCATACTTCTCCTTGATGATTTCGTGATTATTTTCCAAGGTTCCAGCCAGTGTAGCCGAATTCGCGAGATTGAACGGGAACGAGCCCGATCATCAGTAGACGAGGGTGAATCCACCGTCGGGGCGCGCGAAAGCAGCTATCAGGCTCCAGACGGGCACGCCAGGGATTTTTCCACGCTCGGCCGCCGGCTTGCCGGACTTGTCGTAGAGCTGCCAGCCAAGAGTGCCGCCTTGGTTCCAGCCCATGCCTTCGGTCCAGGCGAAAAGGGTTTCGCCCTGAGCATTGCCCGCCACCGCTGGATGCTTCCGGTTTTCGCCCGTGCCCGGCGCGGCCACGGGCGTGGACAGTTTTCCGGTCGCCGGATCCACGCGGCCGTAGTATGCCTGCTTTTCGGTCTCCCACGCCGCCAGCACACCGGCCGGACCTTGCGCGAACGCTTCGCTGCTCATCACGCAAGCGCCCACCTTCCACTCGGAGATGTTAGTGCCCTCGAACGTCTGGCCTCGATCCTTCGAGACCATCAGGTACATGTCGCGGTGAACGATCTCGGTGGCGGAACGGTAGAGCACAAAGAGCGTGCCATTGCGGTCGGCAAAGGCGTTGAGGCCGCAGCAGCCGCACACTCCGGTGGGGCGGTCCCACACTGGTTTCTCGCGCTCGAAGGTGGCACCACCATCAGTCGAGCGCGCGATCCATACGCGCCGGTTGCCCTCGCCTTCGGTGCCGGGCGCGGGCGCATGCCATACGACGTATACGTTACCTGTATTGTCCGCAGCGAGCGAGCCGCCGCCATCCAAACCGTAGGCCGACTGGATCACATTTCGCTCCCGCTCGAATGCCGTGCCGGCAGTGTTGATCCGCGTGTACCACATCGGCTCTTGGCCCATCCTGCCGGTGAGCGAGTGGGATCCATTCCACGCAACGTGCACACGGCCATTTCTCCCGAGGGCTATGTGCGCTCCGCGGATGTTGCCTGTCGCTATGGCGCTGCCCGGTTGCGAATTCACTTGCACGGGCGCCGAGAAAGTCACGCCGCCGTCGCGCGAGCGGACGTAGTAGAGATCGCCGTGGCCGGGGTCGCCCTTGTAATAGATCATGTGCACGGTGCCCACCGCATCCACCGACACCTGGGGTTGAATTCCACCGTTCGGAACGCGCATCAGTGTCACCTTGCGCGAAGGGTCGATCTCGGCCGAACGTGCGAAAACCGCCAAGACACCGAGGGCCACCAGCAGCAACCGCCAACGAATACGTGCAGACATACTTCTATACTACTGGTGTCCGCCGGGCTTTAGTGGCACGCGCGTATTTTCAGCGTATTTTTCGCCGGGTATCAGACACCAAGCATCAGACTCCTTCCGCCATCTGCTTCCGCCTTTGTTACAATCGCCGTAAAGGTCGGGACACTCCATCATGACCGCAACCACCCGGGAACTTCCCAATACACTTGGCTTATTACGTAAGAGTCATTTCTCTGAAGACCGCATCGCCGCGAGAAGCGTCAAAGATGAGCTGCGCGGCAATCTGATCTGCAAACTGCAGCGGGCCGAAGCGCTCTTTCCCGGCATCGTCGGGTATGACGATACCGTGGTACCGCAGGTCGTGAACGCGATTCTATCGCGCCACAATTTCATTCTCCTAGGCTTGCGCGGCCAAGCCAAGACTCGCCTGATTCGCATGCTGACGACGTTGCTCGACGCCGATGTGCCGTACATCGCCGGCTGCGAGATTCACGACAATCCTTACCGGCCCATCTGCCGCCGCTGCCACAATTTGGTTGCAGAGCAACGCGATGAGACGCCAATCGCCTGGCTCACGCCCGATCAGCGCTATGTAGAAAAGCTCGCCACGCCGGATGTGACGATCGCCGACATGATTGGCGACATCGATCCCATCAAGGCGGCACGCCGCGGACACGATATCTCCGACGAGTTGACGGTTCACTATGGGTTAGTGCCACGCGCCAACCGCGGCATCTTCGCCATCAATGAGCTGCCCGATCTCGCTGGCAAGATCCAGGTCGGACTATTCAACATCATGCAGGAGGGCGACGTGCAGATCAAAGGCTATCCCGTGCGCCTGCCCCTCGATCTGCTGCTGGTCTTCACGGCGAACCCGGAGGATTACACGGCGCGCGGCAAGATCATCACGCCGCTCAAGGACCGCATCGGCAGCGAGATTCGAACGCACTATCCGGCGTCGCTCGAGCAAGGCCTTGAGATCACCGAGCAGGAGGCGTGGTTAGACCGGCCGTCGCCCATCCAGGCGCACGTGCCGGTGTACATCCGGGAGGTCATCGAGCAACTGGCCTTCGCGGCGCGCGAAGACAAGAAAGTGGACAAGCGCTCAGGGGTCTCGCAGCGCCTGCCCATCTCTGTGCTCGAAAACGTGATCTCGAACGCCGAGCGGCGTGCGCTCAAAGCCAAGGAACCGGTGGCAGTGCCGCGCATCCTCGATATTTACGCTGCACTCTCGTCGATTACCGGCAAGCTCGAGCTGGAATACGAAGGCGAGTTGAAGGGCGGTGATGCCGTGGCGCGCGAGCTGATCCGCGCTTCGGTTGGCAAGACCTACGACAAGTATTTTGAAGGCGCGAACGTTGCGCAGATCGTGCAGTGGTTCGACCTGGGCGGATCGCTCAAACTGGATGAAGACGTCGATTCCGCCACCATGGTGCAGCAACTGGCTTCCATCCAGGGACTGATGGAGAAGGTGCGCAACCTGGGCCTGAGCGTGAGCGAGCCCGACGCCGTGCGCGCCGCTGCGGCTGAATTCATTCTCGAGGGTCTGTACGCGCACCGGCGCATCAGCCGCTCGGAAGAGCGTGGCTTTGCAGCCGAAGAGAAGCGCCGCGAGCAAGCCGGCCGCGAGCGCGAAGAAGGCGGCAACGCGCCGCCGCGTGGGTATCGGCGTCAGTACAATTGAGGGCGCTCCATGAAGTGGATCAAATATTCCCGCTTCACCGGCGACGACTTCGGCATCGACTCCGAGGACGTGCTGCAGGCGCTCTCCGATTTCCTGCTGGAAAGCGGCTTCAACACCCAGTACATGCCGTTCAGCGAATGGAACCAGCACTCGCTCGAAGATCTGAAAAATGCGATCCAACAGGCGCTTGAACAGGGCAAAATGTTCCCTGATGAGCGCTTGGAGCAGATGATGGAGAAGCTGCAGAGTATGTCGGACGAGCAAGTGCAGCAGTTGCTCGACCGCCTGCTGCAAAAGCTTATTGACGATGGCCACATCACAATCGACGAGCCCAATTCAGAGCAGGCCCCGCGCGCCGGCGCCGGCAACGGGCCGGAAACCAAGGTCAAGTTCGAGGTCACCGACAAGACGCTCGACTTTCTGGGGTTCAAGACCCTCAAAGACCTGCTGGGCTCGCTTGGTAAGTCCAGCTTCGGCCGGCACGATACGCGCGACCTTGCGACCGGGATTGAAGCTTCAGGCGCATCGAAGATCTACGAGTTCGGCGACACGCTGAATTTGAACATCAGCGAGACGCTGTTCTCCGCCATCCGGCGGGAAGGCGCCAAAGTGCCGCTGGATATGGATTACTCAGACCTGCACGTGCACCAGTGCGAATATCAGAGCTCCTGCGCCACGGTGCTGATGCTGGATTGCAGCCACAGCATGATTCTCTACGGCGAGGACCGTTTCACGCCGGCGAAGAAAGTGGCTCTGGCGCTTGCCCACTTGATCCGCACACAATATCCGGGCGACAGCTTGCGCTGCGTACTCTTCCACGACTCGGCTGAGGAGCTGGCCATCAGTCAGCTGGCACGCGTCCAGGTTGGCCCATACTATACCAATACACGCGACGGTTTGATCCTGGCGCAACGTTTGCTCGCGCAGGAGAAAAAGGACATGCGGCAGATTGTCATGATTACCGATGGGAAACCCTCGGCCCTGACGCTCGATGATGGCCGCATGTACCGCAACGCTTTCGGCCTCGATCCGCTGGTGATCAGCAGGACTCTCGAAGAAGTGAATCGCTGCAAGAAGCAGGGCATCCTGATTAACACCTTCATGCTCGCCAGCGATTACGGACTGGTGAATTTCGTGCAGAAAGTGACCGAGATCTGCCGCGGCAAGGCGTACTTCACCACACCCTACACGCTCGGACAATACTTGTTAATGGATTACATGAACCGCAAGACGCGGACGATTCACTAACAGAAGCCGGCTCAGATCGGCTGGCGCCACCAGCCCTGGTCTTCGTATTCCTGCATGACTTCCCAGTCGCCCATGGACGCGTCCACTTCCAGCTGCCCTCTGAAGCGGCCGGCGCGGTAGCCTCCGGGAGCCGGTTCCGAGACAAAGGTGGAGGCCGGAAAGCCGAGTGCGTGGCCGGAAACGCCAAACGTTTCGACCGGCATGCCCTCATTGCAGCGCATCCGCCTTGTCAGGATTCGCCAGCCGGAACTCAACGCCATCAAGCCGCCGAGGCTGATCAATGCTGTCTGGATAACTAGCAGGCTGAATGGGACCTGCATAATTCCCTGCCTGGCGGACCCGGCCGCCAGCAGCGTTCCGGGGATTAGCATCGCGAGCCCAAGCGATGAGGTCCACGGCAACATCCGGGTCGCCTGATATCTATGAATGATGAAACGACCCCACGGTTGGCGCTCGATCTGGCGCCGGTGAACTTCGCGCCGCTGCCGGCGGCCATCCACCTCACGGATGCGCACCTCTTTGCCAATTTGGATATCTCGTTCGCGGTAGTCGGTCCGTTGAAGATGGACGTGCCAGAGCTCGATCACCTCGTTCCTTGCCACGATTGCCACGACTCTCGGGGTCGAAGTCATGCTCTCGTCGCTGGAGTCTGTATCACGCCGGAACATAAGGCCTTGCTGCGTCAAGACGGGCGCCACGATCGGCCCGGATAAATTCCTTCTTTACAATGCTGAAGTAAGACGTGAAGTGGGTCAATATTATCTTTCGTAAGGTGTCAAGACTGCTTTTCGTAGTACGTCCAGGCTGTTCGACTTGGAACCGTTCACGGGCCGATCCGTGAGCCACAAGCAGCTTGGTAAGATCAAGATACGGTCATGATTATCGGAGTCCCGAAAGAGGTTAAGGATCATGAAACGCGCGTCGGACTCGTGCCCAGCGGGGTGGTCACGCTCCGGGAAGCGGGTCATGAGGTACTGGTCGAGGCCCGGGCCGGCGAAGGCAGCGCCATCACCGATCGCGAGTACATGCAGGCCGGAGCCGGGATTGTGCAACAGGCGGCCGAGGTGTGGAGCAAAGCCGACCTCATCGTGAAAGTCAAAGAGCCGCAACCGTCCGAGTATGGCTATCTGCGACCCGATTTAATTCTGTTCACTTACCTGCACCTGGCGCCGCTGCCCAAGCTCACCAACCGGTTGATCGAATCTAAAGTCATCGGCGTGGCTTACGAAACGATTCGCGAACCCGACGGCTCGCTCCCGCTGCTCACGCCCATGAGCGAAGTGGCAGGGCGCATGGCAGTACAGGTGGGCGCGCAGTATCTCGAGGCGCCGAATGGCGGACGAGGCGTGCTGCTGGGCGGCGTGCCCGGCGTGGCTCCGGCCAATATTGTCATCCTCGGCGGCGGAGTGGTCGGCACGAATGCGGCCAAAATCGCCGTGGGCATGGGCGCGCACGTCACCATGATCGACCGCAATCTGAACCGGCTGCGCGAGCTCGACGATATTTTCAATGGACAGATTGTCACCCTGGCTTCGAACGTATTCACCATCGGCGAGACGCTTAAACATGCCGATCTCGTGATCGGCGCGGTGCTGATTCCCGGCGCGGCCGCGCCCAGGATCGTGCGCCGGCAGATGATCGCAAATATGAAACGCGGCTCGGTTGTGGTGGATGTAGCCATCGATCAGGGCGGTTGCTTCGAAACGTCGCACCCCACCACGCATACCGAGCCCGTATATTTCGTGGATGGCGTATTGCACTACTGCGTGTCGAATATGCCGGCGGCGGTACCGCATACGTCAACATTCGCCCTGACCAACGCGACCTTTCCTTATCTGCTCGAATTGGCCAACAAAGGCCTGGAAGCCGCCGTGGATGGCCATGCGGCGCTGCGCGAAGGCGTGAATACTTACAAGGGATACGTGACTCACCCAGGCGTGGCGGAATCGCAGGGGCGGTCATGGAAGGACCTGGCGCGGGTCGGTTAAGGCACTCGCGGCGCGGAACACTTGCATCAGCCCTTTGAATCGCCAGCCCTAGTAAAATAAAAGAACGATGCTAGCCTCCGAGCAGACTGAGGTCCGTCCGTCGCCGCTCACCCAGCTCTCCGAAGAAGAAAAGCTCTTCCGGTCCACCGTGCGCCGCTTCGCGCGCGAGCAGATTGGCCCGCACGTTCGCGAGATGGATGAGGCGGGAGTGTTCCGCAAAGATATCATCCAGCAGTTTTTCGAGCTGGGCTTGATGGGAATCGAGATCCCCGAGGAATACGGCGGCCAGGGCGGCAGCTTCTTCCAATGCGTGATGGCGGTGGAAGAACTGTCGGCAGTCGATCCCTCGGCAGGCGTGGTCGTCGACGTGCAGAACACCATCGTCAACAACGCCATCATGCGCTGGGCGAATGTCGAGCAGAAACAGCGCTACTTGCCGCGCCTGGCCGCCGATACGGTTTCATCCTACGCGCTTTCAGAAGCCGGGTCGGGATCCGACGCCTTCGCCATGGCCACGCAGGCACAGGACTGCGGCGATCATTTTCTGCTCAACGGCCGCAAGCTCTGGATTACGAACGCGGCCGAGTCCGGCCTGTTTCTGCTCTTCGCCAACGCGAATCCGAGCGCAGGCTATCGCGGCATCACGGCGTTTCTTATCGAGCGCGACTTTCCCGGCTTCCAGGTGGGCAAGAAAGAGGACAAGCTGGGCCTGCGGGCGTCCTCCACATGTGAGTTGATTCTCGACAATTGCCGCGTGCCGCGCGAGAACGTGATGGGCGAAGTCGGTAAAGGGTACAAGATCGCGATCGAAACGCTGAACGAGGGCCGCATCGCCATTGGTGCGCAGATGATCGGCCTGGCGCGTGGCGCGCTTGACCACGCCATCGGCTACGCCCGGCAGCGCAAGCAGTTTGGCAAGACCATCGGTGATTTCCAAGGCGTGCAGTTCCAGTTGGCGAAAATGGCTACTGAAGTCGAAGCCGCGCGGCTCTTGGTCTACAATGCCGCGCGCATGCGCGATGCCGGAATGCCCTTCGTTACCGAAGCCGCCATGGCGAAATATTACAGCTCGGAAATCGCCGAAAAAGTAGCCTCTAAGGCTATTGAAGTGTTCGGCGGTGTGGGCGTCACGAAGGATTACCCGGTCGAAAAGCTCTACCGCGACGCCAAAATCGGCCGAATTTATGAGGGCACCAGTAACATACAGTTGCTGACCATCGCCAAGAAACTGCTGGAGAAGTAAATACGTCTATTGAATGAGGTAGAAATGCGTTCGTTCATGCTTCCTGTAGTACTGGTTGGCCTGTGGGTCCCCGCCTGGGCGGGGGACACGGACAAGGACGTGAATCCGGATGAGATCATCCAAAAGTTCGCCGCAAAAGAGGCCGAATTCGCTCGCGCGCGGGAAAATTACACTTACCGTCAGACTGTAAAAATTCAAACGCTGACTGACTCGGGCGTCGTGGATGGCCGCTACGAGATCGTCGAAGACATCATCTTCTCGCCTGATGGAAAGCGCACGGAAAAGGTGGTCCGCGCCCCGGTCTCTACGCTCACCCGCCTGCAATTAAGCCCGGAAGACATGGAGGATCTGCGCAACGTGCAACCGTTCGTGCTGACCACCAAGGAAATTCCGCAGTATGACGTCCGCTATCTCGGCAAGCAGAAGGCTGATGAGATCCCGTGCTATGTTTTCGCCGTGAAGCCAAAGAAGATGGAAAAGGGCCATCGATATTTCGAAGGCCAGATCTGGGTGGATGATCGCGACTTTCAGATCGTCAAGACCTTCGGCAAAGCCGTGGGCTTGCTGGGGCGTCACGAAGACCAGCAGTTTCCAAAGTTTGAGACGCTGCGCGAGCAGATCGATGGCAAGTACTGGTTCCCCGTTTACACCGATGCGGACGATACCCTGCACTTCCAGGCAGGTCCCATTAAAATGCGCATGATCGTCAAGTACGACGATTACAAGCAGTTCAAGAGCGACGTGAACATCCAGTTCGGCGATGCCGTGAACAACGGCAGCAAAGAGCAGAAAGCGAATCCCGCTCCTCCGCCGAAGCCCTAGATGTTCGATTAAGAATCATAATGCTTAGCGCAAGAGGAAGGATGGCATGCCCGGATTGTGCCGGCTGGAGCTTCTTTTTGAGAAGGAACGGCAAGTGCGGGCGGTGCTTCGGTTCCGGCACGAACGTCGATCTAAGCTCACTCGAGCCAAAATGTGAGAACTGCAAAGGTACGGGAATTTGCCCGACGTGTAACGGATTTGGACTATTGGTCGGATCGAGCTATGACGCGTGGTTACAGCGGCAGAAGGGGAGGGCCGACGACATAGATGAGTGCGACTCTAGAGTCTGCTAGGATCGGTGGCAATGGCGAAGATCACGGTTGTCAACAACGGTCCTATCCGCATTGAAGGCGAATTTACGATTCACGATCCGGTGGGCGGCGAGTTCGGCCTGGCTGGACGCACTCTGATTTCGCTCTGCCGCTGCGGCCATTCGCAAAACAAGCCGTTCTGCGATGGATCCCACGGGCGTATGGGCTTTCAGGATACCGTGACGGCCCGCGAGTTGCCGCCGCCCAAGCCGAAGCTGTAAGACGCCGGCAACGCGCTTTTATCGCTATTCCGAAATCTCGATTTTCGGCCCGGTTGGCGGGCCGACTTCGCGGATGCGTTCGATCGTTCGTTGAGCGAGTTCCAGAAAAACCTTCCCACCCGCATCATTTCCGTTGCGCAGGGCGACCGGTTTGCCGGTATCGCCACCCGCGCGCACGGCAGGATCGAGAGGTAAAGCCCCCAGAAAATTCACTTTCATCTCACGCGCGGTGCGCTCACCGCCTCCGGTGCTGAATACGTCGACGCGCTCCTGACAGTGCGGGCACACCAGATAGCTCATGTTCTCGACAATGCCCAAAATCGGCACCTTCACCTGGCTGAACATGTGAACAGCTTTGCGCGCGTCCTCAAGCGACACATCCGACGGCGTCGTCACCACCACGGCTCCCGTCACCGGCGCCGTCTGGATGAGCGTGAGTTGCACGTCGCCGGTGCCGGGCGGCAGGTCGATCAGCAGATACTCGAGTTCGCCCCAATCCACGCCGCGAAGAAACTGCTGGATCACGCTATGCAGCATCGGTCCGCGCCATACCAGCGGCTTGTCGCCCGGGCTCAAAAAGCCCATGGACATTAGCTTGACGCCAAAATTTTCCAGCGGCTGGATGCGCTCGCCGTAGGCCATGGGTGTCTTATTGATGCCCATCATAAGCGGCACGTTCGGCCCGTAAACGTCGGCGTCCATCAAGCCCACGCGATGACCCAGCGCCGCAAGTGCAACCGCCAGGTTCACGGCTACGGTCGTTTTTCCCACGCCTCCCTTGCCGGAGCCCACGGCAATGAGATTCTGCACGCCGGGAATCGGAAGCTTCGGGAGTTGCTGGGGTTGGTTGGGGCTCACCCCCTCATGTTAACTTAGGGCAACCACGAGCGTACTTACGTTCGCCATCTCCGCGCGCACCTGCTCGCTTCCAACACCAATTTGCCGCTTAATTTTCCGGCATTACGCCGAAATTGATCTTATATTCTGGCAAATTATGCTAATCTGATGGCGGAGTTTTTTCATTGCTGCAACAGCTTACCCCTAATGGCATTACTGAGAAAGCCACGCCGGCGCGCCGCACCGCGTTCTGGCCGGCTCTTCCCATGCGTCTCGCCGATTTGAGAATTCCCAAATCGGTGGTGATGGATCTGATTCTGCGCCACCTGCACATGGATGGCATCAGTAGCCTAGAGGTCACCAGCCGGACGCTCAAAATCGCCATCCCGATTCTGGATGGCTTTTTCCGTGAATTGCGGCAACAGCATCTGGTTGAAGTCAAGGGCGCGGTCGGCGAGGACTACGCTTTTACCCTGACCAATGCGGGGCGCGACCTCGCGGCGGAGCGTTTCCGAATTTGCCGCTACGTCGGGCCCGCGCCAGTTTCCATCCGCGATTACCACCTGGCCACCAAGGCGCAAGCCGCCATGATCGACGTCGATCGCAACATGCTGCGCGACTCACTCAGCGATCTGGTGCTCTCAGACCGTATGCTCGACCAGCTGGGGCCCGCTGTCATTTCGCAGAAATCGCTGTTTCTCTATGGCCCATCGGGAAACGGAAAGACCAGTCTCGCCGAGCGGCTGCTGCGCATGTACCGGGATACGATTCTGATTCCGCATGCTGTCGAAGTCGACGGCAAGATCATCGTGCTCTACGATCCGGTCGTGCATCAAACGGTGGACAAAGAAGATATCGAGCTGGATTCACGCTGGGTCCCTTGCAAGCGGCCCTTCATCATGGTGGGCGGCGAGCTGGTGGCCAGCATGCTCGAGCTGCACTACGACGAGGCCGGCGGCGTTTTCGCGGCGCCCATGCAAATGAAGGCCAATAATGGCATCTTCCTCATCGACGACTTCGGCCGCCAGGTAATGTCGCCGCGCGAACTGTTGAATCGCTGGATCGTGCCCCTCGACCGCCGTGTCGATTACCTGACCCTTTCCTACGGCATCAAGTTCCAGATTCCTTTCGAAATGATGGTGGTGTTTTCCACCAACCTGAACCCGGACGACCTGGCCGACGCCACCTTTTTGCGCCGCATCCAAAACAAGGTGTTCGTCGAGCCGGTGGACGTCCCGACGTTCAATGAGATCTGGCGCCGCGTGGCCATCCAGAAGAAACTCCCGCACGACCCCGAAATCGTGGATTATGTGCGCGGCCTGGTGCTCTCTGACGGGCGCTCCGAGCTGCGCGCCTGTTACCCCATGGACCTCTGCAACATCATCATCTCCATCAGCGAGTACGAAAAACGTCCGCCGCAGATGTCCAAAGCCGACCTGCAGCGCGCCGTCAACCTGTATTTCACGCAGTCGTACCAGAAGAACACAATCGACCATAGCTGGTAGCCACGTCGCTCGGCCTGCCGCTCCCAATCGTGCCGCACCATTGACCTACAAGTTCTTGGTGTGCTTGAAGCCTTCAGCCAGAACACCACGGCGCCGGCCACCATCGAGGAAAGTGCTCAATGAGTGGCGCTCGCGAAAAAACACCGTACGCCTCTTCTGTACTGGATGAAGAGTATATGCTGAGCCTCCCAGCCCTGCGGCCAGGCGGTTTTCAGTTTCGTATTGACCTGCACAGAGATCATCCATCCACGAAATGCCCGGCTTCGCCATATTCCATTTAGTGGGCGGGGAACGGTGTAACTTGGCCGGCGTCGCCGGTTTGGAAAATGTACGTTTACTTATAGTGGGCCGAAGAGTGCTCCGAAAGTGTTGTGGGTTCAGGGAGAATCACGAAGCTTGCCCGGCTTAAGGCTTGCTTTTCGCTTATCGGCCGACCGGAACTCCACTATTACGAGCGCATTTCGGCAGCAAAAGGCGGGAAGCATGGGAGGGCATTGAAATGGCGTGGACGAAACAGGAATTCTTTGAACGGGGAATGGTCATCCTCTCGTTCGATACCGAACAGATATGGGGCTACTCAGATCACTTTAGCGAGGCAGAATTCCTGGCGCGCTTTCCTGGGGCGTTCGAAGCGCACGATCGGCTGCTCGATCGATTATGCGCGGCTGACATCCGCGCGACGTGGTTCCTGGTTGGCGGTCTGGCTCTTCCTGGGAGTCAGGGAGCGCGGGACGGGCGCATGGCTGGCCTGCCTGCTGAGTGGACTAGCACCGTGCCAGCCGGAAGTGAGAGGACGGCACCGGAGTGGTACCGCCGTTCATTCGTTAAGCGGCTGAGGGAAGCCCTGCCCCGTCAGGAAATTGGGCTGCATGGCGGGCTGATTCATCTCATCTGGTCCGATCGGTGCGTGACGCGGGATGTCGCCAGACGCGAACTGGCCGAGGGCCTTCGGGCGCTCAATGAGCTTGGCGTATCCCCAAGTTCGTTCTCATATCCGCGAGAAAAGGAGCGATACCACGAACTGCTGCCGCTACATGGCATTAGCTGCTACAGAGGCCGTACGCCAACATTCGCCATGCGGCTCGGTCGGACGCTCCCGGGAGGCTTCGTGCGTATCCTTGACGAAAGGCGGCGGGCGACACCGCCGCCCGTGTGGCCTCGGGAGGTGATGCCAGGCCTCTGGAACATTCCAGCGTCGCTGTTTCTATATCCAATCGGGATATCGAGATCGCGCCTTGTCCCCCTCCAGTCCAGGGTTGAACGCTTCCGCCGCGGCATTGACGCCGCTGTGCGCCATCGTGGAATTTTTCACTATTGCCTGCATCCTGACAACCTGGCCGAGGCGCCGGGCGGATTTTCGATGCTCGATGACATTCTAGAGCTGCTGGTCAGGAGACGAGAAAGCGGCGACATCGAAATCTCAACCCTGGCGGAAGTGACCTCCCGCATGCATGCCGAGCCCATCGCGGCAAGACCGGCAAATCCGCAGCTTTCGGTTTCGGAGCGCTGAGGCATCGGCGTTTGGTAAGTTCGAGTCCAAAATTACCTTGCCATAAAAAAAGCCCCGATCCTGCGACCGGGGCTTTCGAGAACGCAACTGTAGATCGCGCTAGAACTCGATACGTGCGTCGAGTTGGAGCGTCTTGCCACCGCCACCGACATAGACTTGACCAAAGTCCGGATCTCCGACGGTGAGCGAGTTGATGTACGGACCTTTGCGATTGAAGGGGTTATTCCAAGTCATGCCGAATTGCAGGACTTTGTTCTCGCTCTGCTTCCAAAGTGGAAATCTCTTATTCATGCGGAAGGTCTCACTTAACTGCGCCGGACCTCGCACATTGGGAAGGAATCTCGGGGCCGTGCCGACACGCAAGGGCGTCCCGTTAACCGTGATCGGGCTGGACACAAATGCTGCAGGGTTCAAATAGGGTGAGCCGTTGAAGTAGTCCAGCTTGCTAGGCACTCCACCTAGCGTTTCCTGGCTGCTGATGACATCCGGCCGTATATTCGGCGCAAAACCTGGCGGCGTGTTGAGTCCAGACTCGCCGAGCTGAAGAGATGGTCCGGAGAAATAGTTGTGAATTGCCGCCAGTTTCCATCCACCGATAACGTAGTTGGCCCAGTGGAAGTCCAGTCTCTTACCTTTCCCGATCGGAAGATCATAGACCCACGTCAGCTTAAAGCTCTGTGGAATGTTGAACGACGTGACCGAGCGCTCGAGGCCGCGATTGAAATAGTCTTGCACGGTGGCGTAGTAGGATGCAGGGCCGTTCTGGTCGACATATCCAAGCGCTTTGGACCACGTGTATGCGGCCAGGAAGCCCAGATCCTTGCTGAGATGGCGCGTGACGGTCACCTGCAGCGAGTTATAGAACGAGTTCTGGTTATAGGGGAACTGCTCCTCGACACCTAGGAATTGCGGATATTTCCGCATGGCCTGAGATACGGTCTGGGACGTGTCAAATCCGGCGTAGGGAGTATATTGTGGGTGCGCGCTCGTAGGGTCGTTCAAGACGTCGCCCATTGAGAGCAGTCGGGCCGGCAGGCCATCGAGTTCACTCCAGACGCCTGTGCCACCCCAAAGCCGCGTGCCTTTGTTTCCGATGTAAGCGACCTCCAAAACCGTTTCGGATGGCAATTGGTACTGAACCGTGAAGTTCCAGTTCTGTACGTAACCGGGCCGGTTGGCATCTCTCGCGGTCGTCGCAACGCCGCCATTACCGTTGGCTGAAGCCGGATCCGTAACGGGCAGCGTGCCGTTGAAACTTGGGTATGGCTGGCTGAGATACATCGCCGGATCATCGATGAATCCGTCCGGGTTCGATCCCGCGTGGACCGGCACGCCCGCGCTCCATCCATAAGTAAACGAGCTGTAGCTCCAGTTGTTGGCGATCGGCGGAGTATTCATCATGGCGTAACCGGTGCGGACAACGATTTTGTTATTGAGTTGGTACGCCAGACCGAAGCGCGGCCCGATTTCCCACGGATATGTGTTGTTAAAGCGGCCTCCCTTAGGAGCAAAAACCAGAGCGCCGGGGAGATTGCCAGCGCCGGGGTTCGGAGCATTCAGATCGATTTCCGACATCCGTCCCGTTGTTTCGTAGAATGGCGGAATAATCTGCCACCGGATGCCGATATTCATGGTCAGCTTCGGTGTGATCTTCCAGTCGTCACTGGCATAGAATCCGTGGTATGGCTGGCGGAATGCGTTGCTGAGAATGTTGATGTAGTGACCGGCGCTATGCACCCCACCCAATAGGAAGCTTGCGAAGGAGTGACCGGTGACGTCCAGGTATCCAGGCAGGTCCGTTTCGCGCGGATCGAATTTGAACGAGCCCGCATCGGAGACTCCATTGTCGTTGTAGTAGTAACGAGTGTAGTCGTAACCGAAGCGGAAGCTGTGCTTGCCGTGTATCCAGGTCAGGTCGTCCTGGTACACGAAGCTGCCGTTGGAGCTCTTGTCGTCGAATCCAGCACCCATTCTTCCAGTCTTGCCGCCTTGGGCCGCTGTGCCGCCGAAGGTAAACAGCGGAAACATGGTCGGGGGAAGGTTCTGCAGGCCAAGTTTACCGGCCCAATCCTTACCGAGTGTGTCCAAAGCGGCGCCATTGTCGTTAATGAAGCGGTTATAGCCGGCTGCCACACGATTCAGGATGGTCGGTGTGAGAGTGGAGTTGAGCGATAAGCGGACCATGTTGCCTGGTGTGTACTGATTCTGCCACGTGCTAGTGGGATCGCCGGGAACCGGCAGGTAGCGGGGTGAATTGCCGTTGTTGCGTAAGCGATAGCTCTGGTTGTAAAAACCGGATATATGTTCCTTGTCGCCGATGTTGTGGTCGATCTTCACGCCGACGATATGCAGATCGAAGAACGGGCAGCAGGTGCCGAGAGTCTGGATGTTGCGCAGCATAGTGTTGTAGGTCGGATCCTGAATGCCCGCTTTATTGATCACATTCAGCGCAACCGGATCAAAATCGGACTGCGGAATGATATTGCCGGGGAATGGGTCGCGCACAGCCGTGCCGTTCACCGTACGTGTGCTATGCGGGTCGTAAATCTGGCCGAAAATAATGGGGCGGCCGAGAATATCCTTTCCCACCTGTGTGCCGGAAAGCGGATTTCCGGTAAAGTTGGGATCGAAGAGACGTGAAAAATCGCCTTTCTTGAAATCCGTCGTCGGGAGCGTGCCGAATCCGCCGAATCGAAGGTCGGCGTAATGCGTCTTTTCATAATTCGTGAACCAGAAGGTCTTGTTTCTTCCGTGGTAAATTTTCGGAATGTAAACCGGACCGCCTAGGGAATAGCCTTCGTTGTTCAACCGGTATAGGGGCTTCTTGCTGCCCGAAATTTTCGTGGCGATGTCAGGCGCATTAAACGCCTCGTTCTGGATGTAATAGAAGGCAGTCCCATGGAGGTCGTTAGTGCCAGCTTTGATGGTGTAGTTGGCGATGGCAGTTTGGCCGCCGTTATACTGCGCGCCCACAGCACCGGTCTGCAGCTTAAACTCTCCGATGGCTTCAACCGAGGGGCTGAACTCGTTGTTGTTGCCGCCAGAAAGATCGTTGCGGCCGACCGGGATGCCTTCGATCAGAATTTCATGCGAGTACTCCTGACCACCGTTTATGGAGCCTTCGAAAGTGTTTCCGGTGGTTCCAGGCAGGCTGCTGAAGATGAACTCCTGGATCTGGCGCTGGCCATCATCCACGAAGATGGGCCACGTCTTGTATTCTTCCGAATTGATGTAACGTCCGATCTCTGCCGTGCCTGACTCGAGTAGCGGAGGCTTGTCGCTAACCGTCACCTGTTCGTTGACCGCGCCTACTTCCAGAGTCATGTTGACTGTCAGAGTCTGGGCCACGCGAAGGATGACATTGTCGGCTTCGGAGGTACGAAAGCCTGGCGCCGAAACACGCAGCTTGTACGTGCCCGCGGGGACATAGGGAAGCGTGTAGGCTCCGGCGGAGGTACTGGTTGTCTTATGCTCATCACCGGTTGCGTTGTTCACCAGAACAACGGCGGCACCGGGCACAACCGCCCCAGCCGGATCAAGCACAGTGCCGTTGAGAGTACCGACCGGGCCTTGCCCCCACAACACGGGCATTGTTGCGATTAGAAAGAAAGTAGCGGCGATTATCTTCACACTGCGGAGCATCTGTTGGTTCCCTCCACGTTTTCACGTTCCCTCCGCAAGCCAGCGGCTCGCGGTCAAACCCCAAAAGCTTAATGCATTCCTAGTAATAGTGATTAGAGCAGATGTACTGCAAAATCAATGGCCTTGTCAAGTAAAATCTCATTTGTGTTACGCGTAGCTGTCCTGGGCAAAACGTCTCAAACTCCTCTATGCTTGGGGACGGACGTGTTTCGGAACGCGCAATCTTCTCCGGTAGCATCGTAACAACCTCCGTTAGGTGGGTGTTAGACTTTTGTCAGCTAATTTGAGACGCAAATGATTGACGATCTGGTCCAAATCCGCCTGCTGGGTGAGAAGAAACGGCCGGAGAACGAGCGCTTCCGCCGCTACTTGAAGTCGCATGATCATTCGGACCGGCGGCTGCGGCGGATGGCCGAGGAAATCGAAGAGCAAATTGACTGCACAAAGTGCGCAAACTGTTGCCGCGTGGCGACCACACAGGTCAGCGCGCGCGATATCGAGCGGCTGTCGCGGCATCTGGGAACTTCACCGGAGCGGTTTGTGGCGGACTACACCACCATGAGCGAGGATGAAGGGCTGATTCTGAAGCGGGGCGACACCGGTTGCGTTTTCCTCGAAGGCAATTTGTGCGGCGTCTACGAGGCCCGGCCGGATACCTGCTCGCGGTTTCCTCACATGGTGCGCGGCAACGGGTCGATCGTGAGCCGGATGTGGCAGTTTATCGACCGCGCCTGCTATTGCCCCATCGTGTACAACGCGCTCGAGGCGTTCAAGGAAGACGCGGGATTCAGGCACTAGAGCGTCGACGCTACTTCATGCGCACGCGGCCGCGGTGCTGGTAAACGCGCACGTAATCCACAAGCATCTGCTGGGGAAACACTGTAGTGGTATCGGGATTCTCCGGCCATGAGCCGCCAACCGCTAAATTCAATAGCAGAAAAAACGGGTGCTGGAATACCCAAGGAGCGCCCGTGGGCAGTGCCGCCGGAGTTACGGTGTGATAGAGATGACCGTCGACCAGGAATTCTATATTGTTCTGAGACCACTCAGTGGCGAAGATGTGATAATCGGCGGCGAACGCCTGCGCATCGGGTAGCTTGTAGCTCTGGGTGATGCCACCACTGCCCGAGTAACCCGGTCCATGGACGGTGGCGTGGACTATGAAAGGCTCACGCCCTATGTTCTCCATGATGTCGATCTCCCCGCATTGGGGCCAGCCGGCGGTTGCAGCGTCGACTCCCATCATCCAGAACGCGGGCCACATCCCCTGGCCGGCGGGCAGCTTCATTCGGGCTTCGATGCGGCCGTATTTGACCGCAAACTTGGACAGCGTTTTGAGGCGCGCGGAAGTGTATTGGCCGGGCCCGGCCTCGCGCGCTATGATGACCAGATTTCCGGCGCCATCCAGATACGAGTTCTCGTGGCCGCTGGTATAGTTCTCGAGTTCCTGATTGCCCCAGCCGCCGGCGCCGAGGTCGAAGACCCACTTGTTCGGGTCAGGCGCAGTGCCGGCTGGCCCGTCAAACTCGTCACTCCAGATCAGGGTCCAATAGGGCGGCGCGGCCAAGGCCTGTCTAACAATCAGCAGGAACCAGATCAAGCTGACGAAGCGCGTCGTCATGGCGGCGTGATGAAACCTCCTTCGTCCATTTTCTTCCGTTGCGCCGAAGAAGTCCTGGCTTCCTGATACGCCGTCAGAGCCTGCCGCGCAAGAGCAGTTTGGCCGGTCAACTGGTAAGCACGCAGCAGTTGAAAGTGGACAGCCGCGTCTTCGTCCGAGGGCAGCGCCGCTTGCAAATGGGGGATGGCATACGCGGCTTTCCCGGCAAGAAGCAAGGCGTGACCAAGCGCGGCTTGCGCCGGGAGAAACTGCGGCTCGAGCGTCGCAGCAGTCTCCAGAAATGGAATAGCTTTCTCGGGCTGATCGAGATTGAGCAGGCTGGCGCCGCACAGGAACTGCAGATCGCGGGAGCCGGGTTGGCTCTTAACGAACTCCCTCAAGAGCGGGAGTGCGGCTTCGAAGTCGCCGCCGCGAAAAAGCGACCATGCCAGGCCGGTTTGCGCTTCGATGCTATCGGGCGCAAGCCTCAGGGCTTCTCGCCATTCGGCGGAAGCCTGCCGGTAGAGGCCATCGCCGTCGTACATCAAGGCGGCGTGCAGGTGAGTTTGGAGAGAAGAGGGCAATTGCAGCAGGCGATCATATGCCTGGCGCGCCAATTCGTTATAAGACTTCGACGTCCAGTAGAGGGATTCCGGGCCTTGGCTGGCAGATTCAACGATCTCGCGGTAATGCCCGCCGGCGAAGTCGCACGCCAGGTTAGCGGTGCCGCAGTCCAGCGGTGGACTTTCACGCTCGCGTTGTTCTTCGATCGCAGCCCAGTCAGCGTGGCCCGTCCGTCTATAGATATCTGCGAGGCCAGCATGAAGGCCGCGCAGCGTTGACGATGCCGTGAGCGCGCGGTGATAGGAATCGAACGCGCTCCCATATCGCCGTTTCTTGAAATAGGTCTCGGCAGCTAGCGCTTGCCAGTACGGCGAATCTGGAGCAGCAATTTCCAACTGCTGAAAAGCGCGCGCCGCGAGCGCTTCGAAGGCGCGGCCGAGCCCGTACCAGACGGCTGGATTCTCCGGCGCGAGCTCGGACGCCCGGCGAAATTGGATAGCGGAATCGTTGAAGCGTTCGAGAGCGAGTAGCGCTTCACCGAGCATCACCCGCGCATTGCGATCGTTGGGTTGTGCCGCGATGACTTTCTCAAGCGGCGAGACCGCACGGGCGTACTCACCGAGCTGCGTGTAGCTGGAGCCGAGAAACAGGTTCGCCGCGAGCGAGTCCGGCTGCAGCTTCAGGGCAGCCTCGGCGTGTCCCGCGGCATCGCGAAACCGCCGTGCCTTGAACTCGGCGATGCAAAGGTTCACGAGCATTGCGGCGTCATTGGGCGCCGCCCGCGCCAGTTCCAAATAGATAGGAATGGCTTCTTCAGCTTTGCCTGCCAGGACAAGATCGCGGGCCTGCTTAGCCTTCTGGGCTGGATCGGATTGCGCACATAAGGCGGCGGCAGCCAGCAGAAGAAGAACCAAGCGCATCAGAATGCCGCGCGGAACTTGCGCCGCAGCGCCAGTGCGGTCACCGCCGAAATCGCGAAGAACCAGATGAGCCAGTGGAGACCGAGGACGGACGCCCCTGGGTACCGCACTTCGATCCAGTCAAGCTCGCTATCGGACAACGGCGGCTCAGTGGGGCGCAACAACAGACTGGCTAGCGAACCGCGGCGCTCGGAAATGTAGTGCATACCGGTGCCGGCGGAAATGCTCTTGGCGATCGTTCGATCCGCGGTTACCAGCTCCAGCTTGGCGCTGGTGTCTCGCAGCGGCCGGATGCGCCAGCTCACTTGGCGGTCGGCAGGGA
>DATLVQ010000868.1:0-10474 GCA_035577325.1 Bryobacteraceae bacterium
GAATTGGACACTGATTGCAAACGACTTGTTCGGGCATCTGAAATAAAGATTGTACTCTGCAGAGCACCACGTTACGGCATACTTCAGAACTGCGCGTTAACTATCGAGGAGCTTTCTGAAAATATTTGGGGACCCAAAGAAATCTGCCCACCCGCCGTTAACAAGGAGCGGAACCGCAGTGTGTGTTAGAGCGGAAACCCAGTAATCGCTATGGGAGCGCACAGTCTGCTCAGTCTCAACTAGCATCGTAGCAGAACCCACCCACTACACCGCGGTACCATTCAACGCTATTGCAACACTTCCGGTTCGGGCAGGCCGTCGCGCGCCTCCAGCAATGGAATGTGCGCGGCCGGGTGCCAGTGATCTCGGCAAACGTGGTCCAAACGAATGCCGGCAGTCCCACAGCCGCTCCCCAGGCGCTCAACAGCTTCTCGATCACGGCCGAGACCGATGTCGCCGATGCCATACCCCAGTTCATCACGCTGACCAGTTCCTTCCGAGCCTCGTCCGGCGTCATCTCTTCGATGCGCAGCGACCGTCCCAGCACGCTGCCCACAATCGAGATCTGTTCCCTCTGCGTCAGCGATTCTGGCCCTGTCAGAACGTACTCAGCTCCAGCGTGTCCGTTTTCGCACAGCGCTCGAACCCCGATCGCGGCGATGTCGCGAGGGTCGATCGGCGCAGTCGGCACGTCGAGATAGGGCCAGCGCATCAGGTCGCCGGCACGGAGTTTAGCCTGATTCCAGACACCGTCTACACTACCACCGGCGCTAATGAACAGCGCGGCCGAGGCCAGACAATGCCGCCCACCCTGTCCGGATGCTCGCTCGAAGATCCGAAGCTCAGCAGCGATCTGATTGTCGCGCGCGATTTCGACCTCGGGATGATCGGCCCACCCCTCTCGATCTCCATGGATTTCATCGCGAACGGAATGATCGAGTTGAAAGTGAGCAATAGCGGGCAGATTTGCGCCTGTGCTTATGGGATTGTTGTGTTGGCGTTGAATAGTCTTGCCAAGGTCGCTATGCGGAGCAAATTACTTGTCAGTTCTATAATTCTGAGTCCATTCCTGGTGTGGATGCCCGCTCCGACGCTAGGCGGCGCGGGCGCAGCCCGACCGATAAAAGCGCACGCTGGTGCGCCAACCGCCGGGAGTCTTGCTGGGAGCGAGATAGAGGATTCAACGAAGACTGGTGCGGTGGGGCCGGAAGCTACGGGGCCTAGGGTGGTGCGGGCACAGATTCTTCTGGACCGTGCCAGGTTCTCGCCGGGCGAAATTGACGGCGTCTATGGAGACGATTTCGGAATTGCGGTCAAGGGATATCAGGAAAACCACGATCTGAAGCCGACTGGCACAATTGATGCGGCGATGTGGCGTCTGCTCGATAGCGATTCTAGCCCTCTGCTGTTGACCTACACGATCACCAAAGCGGATGAAAAAGGACCATTCCAACCAGCACCGGCCGACATCCAGGAAAAGGCGAAGATGAAATGGCTTGGCTTCGAAACGCCCGAAGAGGAACTGGGTGAAAAGTTCCACAGCTCGCCGAAGTTGCTGGCAGAGTTGAATCCCGGCAAGAACCTGGATACGGCTGGGGAGCGGATCACCGTACCGAATGTGCGGCACGCCCCTCTGCGCCTGGCGCTGCGCGTGGTGGTGTCGAAGTCGAAACGCACGGTAATCGCCTACAGCGCAGGCGGCAAGGAACTGGCGCAGTATCCGGCCACCATCGGCGGCCCGCACGATCCGCTGCCTATTGGTCATTGGACCATCACTAGCGTTGTGCACTATCCATGGTTCAACTATGACCCGGAACTATTCTGGAACGCGGACCCAAGAAAAGCGACAGCCATACTCCCGCCCGGCCCGAGAAACCCCGCCGGCGCAGTGTGGATCGGCCTCTCGAAAGAGCACTATGGAATCCATGGGACGCCTGATCCGGGGCATATCAGGCACGGCGAATCGGCCGGGTGCATCCGGATGACGAACTGGGACGTCGTCGATTTGTCGCATATGGTTCGACGGGGCACGCCGATCGTTCTGGAAGAATAGCTTTGCGGCTCCGCGTATGCATTGCCGGGCTGTTCCCACTGTTTCTTGCTGTTGGCGCGACCTCTTCCATTCTCGATATGACTCCACCGATCGGTGGACTGGCTCTCGCGAATCTACGGGACATGTTCGAAGAGGTTCACAATGGGCATCGGCATGAGGCCATCGACATTCTGGAGCCAAGAGGAACACCCGTGTATGCAGTCGTATCCGGAACCGTCCGCAAACTGTTCCTCAGCAAACCGGGCGGCAACACGGTATACCAGTTCGACGAAATGGGAAGGTATTGCTACTACTACGCGCACTTGGACAGGTACGTGGAATGGCTGCGGGAGGGAATGCGGGTCGAGCGTGGGGACGTCATCGGTTTTGTCGGATCGACTGGAAATGCGGATCCGCGCACGCCCCACTTGCATTTTGGAATCTTCGAGGTGGGGCCGGACAGGCGGTGGTGGAAGGGGAAGGCGATTAACCCATATCCCGTCCTGGTAGCCGCGGTGAAGCGGGCGAAATAGCTGTCGTCCGGGATCTGTTGCAAATAGCGACTGAAGGCGGTGAAGGGCCTGCTCCCCTCGATTTGACCACGTCACGAAATTCTCTGATGGACGGGCACCGGCATCGAACAGGCGGTCATCCCGGTCGGCGATGGCGACGCCGTGCAGCGGGCCGAGTTCCAGGGTTCTGAGGATAAGGAGGTCCAGGGTGCATGGCAGGATATCGGTTGGTTTGGCCAGAGTTAACGGTATCGCCTTTCGATATCGATTGTCCATATGTACTCGGCCGAAGCGCGGCGTTCCCGGAAACCAGCGGCCGAGAAGGCTTGGATTTCGCTTGGCCGCAAAACACCCTTATCCCGTAGAAGTGGAGCTCAAGGAACGCGAAAGTCCGGTTCTATTCCATGGCAACTCAGCGCAGCCGCGCGGTTCTAGCGCTACTCGCCGGCAGCGCTCTCGGCAAAGGCATCGAGCCGTCGTGGGAACAGCCCCGCTCGCCGCGCAGATTCCTCACTCCACCTGCTGCGCCAAACCCGCCCGATCCCGCTGATCATCGCCAAGGCTACGAGAGCGATGGCCGCAAACACGCCAAAGCCAAGTCCGAATGTGCCGGAGCGATCTTTGATCGCGCCGAGCGCGGCGGGCAGCAAGAATCCGCCAAAGCCGCCGGCGGCCCCCACGATGCCGGTCATGATACCCACGCGACCCGCAAAACGTTGAGGTACAAGTTGGAACACCGCGCCGTTGCCCATGCCCAACATGGCCATCGCTCCCGCCAGAAGTGAAAGAGCGATACCGGCCGGCGGCAACGTGGCCACGCCACCCAGGCAGAGGGCGACACCCGCCAGCAGCACGATGAGTATGCGATAGCCGCCCCAGCGGTCAGCCAGCAGGCCACCCACCGGCCGCAGGAAGCTGCCGAACACAACCACCACGGTGGTGAAGTCGCCCGACTGCACTTTGCTCAGATGATACTGATCGTGAAAAAACACGGAGAGGTAGCTCGCGAGTCCAACAAAACCTCCAAACGTAATGCTGTAGATGAAGCAGAACCACCAGGAGTCAGCCTCCTTGAGGAGGCCAACATAGTCTTTCCACTTCTTGATCACACGCTCTCCCGGCGCCTCCTTCGCCATGAAGAAAAATGCCACGAAAACAAGGCACACCGGTATCATCGCCAAGCCGAATACACTGCGCCAGCCGAACGCCTGCGCCAGTCGCGGGGCGAACAGCGTGGCTAGCAGAGTTCCCGAATTCCCCGCGCCGGCAATCCCCATCGCCAAGCCCTGATGCTCGGGTGGATACCAGCTGCCCGCCAATGGCAACGCGGCCGCGAAGCTTGCGCCCGCCACTCCAAGCAGCAACCCAAGCGTCAGGAAGTGATCGTAGTGGCGGGCGAATTGCCATCCAGCAGCAAGCGGAATCAGAGTCACACCCAAACCGATGAGACCCGTTCGCCGGCCGCCGATGCGCTCCGTCATCCATCCCAGAATCGGCCGGAAAAATGACCCTCCCAGTAGTGGAATCGCTGTCAGTAATCCTTTTTGCGTTGCCGTCAACTTCAGGGCCTCGCCCAAAAACGGCGCGAGCGGACCCAGAATCACCCACACCATGAAGCTGACGTCGAAATAAAGGAATGCTGCGGCCAACGTCCGTATATCGCCTGCCCTACGGAATTCTCGCAATGACACGATTCGCCTCCATTTGTATTTCGCCTTGAGCTAGAACGAATAGCCAAACATCAAATACGGGAAGGTATACGGGTTTCCTTGCGTGGCGAGTTTGAGAAACGGCCCCGGAAAAATGTGCCCCACCCCGGCTCCCAACTGCATCTGCCCGTTGATCGCCCATATGCACTGCGCATCCAATTCGTCGCCCACGCGGGTTCCCGCGGAACCACTGGCCACACGCGCGATCAGAGCTCCCGAGGCACTATATAAGCCATCGGTGGCGCTTGCCAGCCACCATGAATGCACTCCCACCGCTGCCGTCACAACACGCCTGGGCTTGGCTTCCACACCGAAATGCAGATCACGAATATTGCGCCAGCCGACTTGGTCGGCCAAGCCGAATTTATCGTGGCCCGTCGGATAGAGCTGATCAAAAGTACCCATGCGGCCGTCATGCGGATGACGGTCTCCGGATGCGTAATTGTATTCGGCAAAGGCGCGCGGCTTGTAGGGAATTGTGAACGTGTAACCAGCGACCCAGTGTCCGGCCCAGGCGCTGACGGCATCCGCGCCGCTGTTGCCGCGTTGGACAGCCACTTCCACGCCGTAGTCGACGCGCGCTGCCGGCACTTTGCCCACCCAGCGCACGCCGCCGGTCTTGGTATCGAGGCTCGCGAGATTTCCGTCCTCATTCTTCTGCCGTGGAGCCAGGCGCCAGAAAACATAAGGTTCCACAACGGCGTTCGGAATCAGTTTTTCCAGGCCGCCATACAGCCCGTGCAGATTGTTGCCTTCGAGGTGATGATCGAACGTTCCGTCTTTCGGTACCACGATAGACGCCGAAAATGCATCCAGCCGGTAACCGCCGGAATGAAAACTCGCACGTACAGCGTCGAAATTGCGCGGAACGTTTAGCCAGTTGGCCGTGCCCACCAGGCGTTGGTCGCCGAAGTCGAGCTCTTGGCGGCCCACGCGCACTGTCAGCGGCCCTTCCGGATTACCTAGCTCCACATAAGCGAGCCGCAGGTCCATCGTGTTTTGATAGGGCGGCGCTGAGGGTAGACGATCATTCCAGAAGATGCGCGCGTCTTGCGCTTGCGCGAAGATGCGAAACCATTTGGAGGGCCGAATCTGCATAACCAAGCGCAGCCGGCTCAGCAGGTAGAGATCCTGGTTGCTGAGTTTGAACCCGCCGCCATCAAATCCTTCCAGGCGAGTGCGGTACTCGCCGGAAAAGCGCAGCCAGCTGGGGAGTTCCTTGTTGAGTTCGTCGGATGGCACGAAGCCCTGCACTGGCGCGCTGGTTTGCGCCACTGCCAGCGACGCAGCGCACAATACCATTAAACCTGCAATTCTCACGCAGCCTTCTCCTGTTCCTCCGGTACCGCGAGCATGACTACGCCGTCTTCCACGCGTACCTGGTAGGTGTCGACTCTCACACAAAGGTCGGGCTTGGTGAGTTTGCCTGTCTCCAGGCATACACGATATGCATGCAACGGACAGACCACGGTCGTCCCGGAGACGATTCCGTCAGCCAGAGGGCCGCCGCGATGCGGGCATGCGTTGTCGCAGGCGACAAACCGGTCGCCGAGGTTAAAGACGGCGATCTCCTGTTCGCCGATGCGGACCGCCCGGCCCTCGCGCAGCGGAATGTTCTCGGTACTGGTAACGCGAATCCAGTTCATTGAATGACCTCCATGGGCTGAATTTGAACGAATTGAGTGGGATGCGCCGGCGCTTCGCGCTCCAGCCATGCATCCCGGGAAAGCGCTTTGGATTTCCGTAGGCGCCTGAGCAGGTCTCTCTTCTGCGGCGGCGTTGCGTAGACGGTTTCCTTGCGGACCTTTTCGATGCCAACCCGCTCGACAAAGTCGTAAGTACGCTCGAGGTAATTGGCATGCTCGCGGTAGTACTGGAAGAAGAGCATCGCCGCCTCAAGCGCTTCTTCGTTGGTCTTGACGGTAATGAGCAAATCGGCTTTGCGCACGTGCTTGCCGGCAGCGCCGCCGACCACTACCTGCCAGCTTCCCTCCTGGCCCACCAGGCCGATGTCTTTGACGGTGGCCTCCGAGCAGTTGCGCGGGCAACCGGTGACGGCCATCTTGGTCTTGTGCGGCGTGTAGAGGTTCTCCAGCCGCTTTTCCAGTTCAATTCCAGTGGCGATGGCATCCTGCACACCAAAGCGGCAGAACTCGGTGCCTACGCAGGTCTTCACCATGCGCACGCCCTTCGTATAAGCTTGCCCAGATGGCATGCCCAGGTCGGCCCAAATCTTCGGCAGATCGCTTTTCTGCACGCCTAACAGATCGATGCGCTGGCTGCCGGTGATCTTGACCATCTTGACCCGGTACTTCTCAGCAACATCAGCGATACGGCGCAGTTCACCGGGTGACGTGACACCGCCACGGATGCGCGGCACGACCGAGAATGTGCCGTCGTTTTGAATATTGGCGTGGACGCGGTCGTTGATGAAACGCGCCGACCGGTCTTCTTCATGATCCCCACACCAAACCACGTCCACCAGATAACTCAGCGCAGGCTTACAGACCTCGCAGCCTACGCCGTCGCCGTAGATATCAAGTACTTGTTGGACCGACTTGATCTTCTGTGACCGGATGATTTCGCGCAGGTTCTCTTGCGGAAAGGGAACGCATTTGCAGAGCACCTTTTTCGTTTCTTCCTCGAAATCCGGGGCGACCGCCTTCAGAATCTGTTCACATACGCCCGTGCAGCTGCCGCAACCGGTGGAGGCGCGCGTGCATTCTTTCAGCTGCGCCAGCGTGCGGATACCTTTCTCGTGAACAGCGCCAATAATCGCTCCCTTGCTGACGCCCATGCAGCCGCAGATCGTTTCCGAATCCGCTACTTCGGCGACCGACGCTCCACGATCCTCCTCGGACTCGGGGAAGAGCAGGTTGCGCCGGCGCATCACGAGGTCCGCATCGTTGCGCAGCCAATCCATGTAGCGATTGCTGTCGCTGGCATCGCCGACCAACACGACGCCCGCCAGCCGGTTGCCTCGGAGCAGCAGCTTCTTATACACGCCGAGCGCCTGGTCCTCGTAGCGTACAGCTTCGACGCCATCGTTTTCCTGAAACTCGCCTGCGGAAAAAACGTCGACGCCCATGATCTTGAGCTTGGCTGCGGGCTTCCAACCCTGGAACAGCGGACCTTTGTTGCCGGTGATGGTGGCGGCCAGGACCTTCCCCTGCTCGAGCAGCGGCGCCACCAGTCCATAGACCTGCCCGTTGTGCTCCACGCACTCGCCTACGGCAAAGACTCGTGGGTTCGATGTCTCCATGTAATCGTTGACAACGATTCCGCGATTGACAGTGAGCCCGGCTTTACGCCCCAGTTCCACATTGGGGCGGATACCTGCGGCGACGACCACTAGGTCGGCTTCCAACTCCTCGCCATCCTCGAAGCGAACCCCTTCCACGTGCCCGTTTCCCAGGAGTTTCTTCGTGGAACGCTGCGTGAGCACGCGGACGCCCATTTGTTCCATCTTGCGCTGCAGGTAAAGACCGCCGGTCTCGTCGAGCTGCATGTTCATTAGTGTGTTGACCAGGTGCACGACGGTTACATCACAGCCCCGCAACTGCAGCCCGCGCGCGGCTTCCAGGCCCAGCAAACCGCCGCCAATGACGACAGCGCGTACCCCTTTGCCAGAGCAGGCAACGAGCGCCCGTGTGTCGTTCAGATTGCGAAAGGTCAGAACGTTCGCCTTGTCGATTCCTTCGATAGGCGGGATGAGAGGCTGCGAGCCAGTGGCAAGCAGCAGCTTGTCGTAGTGGGCAACCGATCCGTCGTCGCCGGTTACGGCGCGGTGTTTGGGATCGACATCGGTGATGCGCGCACCCAGGCGCAGCGCGATGCCGTTCTGCTGATACCATTCCAGCGGATTGATGGTGATATCGTCGGCGGTGCGTTCGCCGGCCAACACCGAAGAGAGCATGATGCGGTTATAGTTGACGTGGGTTTCGTCACCAAAGACCGTCACCCGAAATTTCGGGGCATGTTTCAGGATCTGTTCCAGGCACGCAACACCGGCCATGCCATTCCCGACTACGACTAGATCTTCCATCGATTCACTCTGTAATCTGCAGCTTCGGTCTTAACGATCTTGACCGCGCTTTGTTTGAAGTTCGGCTCGCGAGAGATCGGGTCGTAGGCG
Organism: Bryobacteraceae bacterium; assembly: GCA_035577325.1. Classification (GTDB taxonomy): domain Bacteria; phylum Acidobacteriota; class Terriglobia; order Bryobacterales; family Bryobacteraceae; genus QHXW01. Next base: position 8,389 of record DATLVQ010000868.1, read on the forward strand.
CTTTGCGTCACGCAGTTGGAATTGGTCTCCACGAAATGGAACGGCATGAAAACCTGGCCCGGCCCTACGATTTCCGTGACGCGCAACTCTACCCCATCCACGCGGCTGCGCGCCGAGACGACGGAAACACGGTCGTGAGGCTTCAAGCTGAGCCGGCGTGCGTCGCGCGGATTCATTTCCAGCCAGGCGCGTGGCGACATGGCCTCGAGGATGGGGACGACACCGGTCTTGGTGCGCGTGTGCCAGTGCTCCACGGTCCGGCCGGTGTTCAAAATGAACGGATAATCGCCGCTTGGCTGCTCCGGAAACAGCTGCCAGTCGATACAGAGGAGCGTCGCCTTGCCATCGGGAGTGGCGAAGTGGCCGTCTTCGTAGAGCCGCTCACCGCCCCACTGCATCCCGCCGCAATGTTCGATCGCCTCCCAAGTCATCCCGCTGTAGTCGCACATGCGGCCCGCGGAGACGCGCCGCCATTCTTCAAACGCGTCGCGTGGCGTCTGCCAGCCGGGGAACAGCTCTTCACGCTCACCCAGGCGGTCCGCCAGATCGAGGAAGATATCGAAGTCCGATCGCGCCTCGCCGGGCGGATCGACGGCGCGATTCACTTTGCTGACGCGGCGCTCGGAGTTGGTGTACGTGCCTTCCTTTTCCCCCCAAATGGCCGCAGGCAGCACCAGGTCGGCCAGCTCGGAGGTGGGCGTGGGATGGAATCCATCCTGCACTACCAGAAATTCGAGCGTCTCCAGCGCTTGCTTGAGTACCTCGTGATTCGGGAACGAAACCATCGGGTTCGTGGCGATGATCCACAGCGCGCGAATGCGCTTTCCGAGCGCGGCTTCGATGATGTCGGGATAGGCTAAACCGCGTTGCAACGGGATGCGCTCGGGCGCGATCTTCCACAATGCCGCCAGTTCCTCGCGGTCGGTTGGATTCTCAAACTTGCGATAGCCCGGAAGGCTGGAAGCGAAGCCCGTTTCCCGTGTGCCCATGGCGTTGCACTGGCCGGTAATCGAAAATGGCGACGCGCCTGCGCGCCCGATGTGACCGGTAAGCAGCGCAAGGTTGTTGATGGCGTTGACGGTCTCGGTGCCTTGCGTCGAGTGGTTGACGCCCATGGTCCATCCGATGAAAGCGGCCTGGGCACGGCCATAGAGCATAGCCACGCGCTCGATGACGTTTTCTTCGAGACAAGTGATATCCGCTACTCGTTCGGGCGGCCAGCCGGCAGCAAACTCTTTGAGGTCGTCGAAGCCGGTGGTGTGGCGCTCAACATAGTCCCGATCGAAGAGGCCGTCGCGGATCAGGATGTGCGCAATGCCGTTCAGCAGCGCGATGTCCGAGCGCGGCTTGAGTGGCAGGTAGATATCCGACATCATGGCCGTCTTGGTGACGCGTGGGTCGGCCACGATCAGAGTGGCATTCGGGTTTTCGAGAAGGCGCTGGCAAAGAATCGGATGGTTATCGGCGATATTCGCGCCGATCAGGAGAATGACATCCGCGCGCGCCATGTCGTCGTAGCACCCCGGGGGGCCATCGCTGCCGAAGGAGCGCTTGTAGCCGGAGACCGCGCTGGCCATACAGAGCGTGGTGTTGCCGTCGTAGTTGTTGGTGCCAAAGCCGAGTTGCACCAGTTTGCCGAGTGTGTAGAATTCCTCCGTGGTGAGCTGGCCGGTGCTGATGACTCCGAAGGCGCCGTCCCCATGCCTCTCTTGGATGGCTCCGATTCGTTCGGTCATGGCGCCGAGTGCCTCGTCCCACGTCACACGTTGCAAACACCCGCCTTGTCGCAACAGCGGATGACGAGCGCGGCCAGTCGCGGCTAGCGTGTGGTGCTCGGAGAGACCTTTTGGGCACAGCTTGCCGCGGTTCACGGGGTGCAGTTGGTTGCCGCGCACGGCCACGGCGCGGCGCCGTCTTTCACTCCGACCAACATGCCGCATCCCACCGAGCAATAACCGCAGGTGGTGGGCACCCACCGGTCTGCCACTCGCGATGCCGCCACGTAGCCCGCCTGCTGGTCGTGCGCGTAGGCATATCTTTCCGAGAGGATGTCGAGCCCGGCGAGTCGCTTCAGGTTCACGCGGCC
>DATLVQ010000869.1:0-2784 GCA_035577325.1 Bryobacteraceae bacterium
GGAGCAGAAGGTGCGCCGCCCGCGCGGAACTTCAATGGCACACCAGCGGCATAGCGCGCGGCCGCCGGGTCCTTTGGGCAGCGAGCCCGTGCTTACCCACCCTCCTTTGGCTGTTCGCTGTGTGCTTGGTGTCACGTCAGACTCGCAGCTCGTAGCCGAAGCCACGCATGCCCTCGATGATTTTCGCGCGCACGGCTCCTACCTCTTCGGATGTAAGCGTGCGGTCGGGCGAGCCGACCGTCACGCGGAATGACACGCTCTTCTTGTCCAAGGGGAGTGGCGCGCCGGAAAATTGACGGACGTATTCGACGCGCTGGAGCAGATCGCCGGCAAAGCGCTCGATTTTTGTAAGTAGCTCGGCCACCAGCTCGCGCGCGCCGGCGATTACGGAGAGATCGAACTGGCTCGAAGGATAGCGGCGCAGCGGCGTGTAAGCCTTGTCGCGAGGCCGGAGCTTCTGCACCAGTGCCAGGTCGAGATCCAGCAGCGCGGCCCGGCCTTCGATCATCGATGGATGCAATTCGAAGAGCCGTCCGACACACTCACCGCGCCAGAACAGGTCGGCGGTACGCGCCGGATGCTCGAAAGGGCGCGCGGCAGAGGGACGCGCGTCGGCGCCCGGCATCAACCACTCGGCGGCGCGTTTCAGCTCGAAAAGCTCGGTCTGGCTCTCGTCCTTGTTGTAAATAGCGGCCGCCAGATGCGGCACTTCTTGCGGCAGGCCTTTTTCTCGCTTGTGAATCTCGCGCCCGATTTCGAAAAGCCGGAAGCGCTCGAAATGTTTGCGGTTCTCGGCGATGTTTCGATAGATTAGCGGCACGAGCGATAAGCGCAGAAGGTTCTGATCGGACGCAATGGGGTTGGCGACGCGCACGTGAGCATTGGGATCGAATCCGAATTTTTGCGCCAGCTCCTCGCTGACGAACGAGTAGTTGTAGACCTCGGTGAAGCCCTGCGCGGTAAACATGGCACGCGCGTCGCGATGAAACGACCGCGTCTCGTCGATAGCCGGGACCGTCGCCAGCACGGCGGGCGCCTGCGGCTCGATCGAATCGTAACCGATCATGCGGCCCACTTCTTCCACCAAGTCGTCCTTGAGCGAGACGTCTTTGGTCGCCCGCCACGATGGAATGGCCACGGCGAAAACGCGCGGCGCCGTTTCACGCACTCCGAACGCCAGGCGCTCGAGGATATCGCGGACCTCGGCGGGCGATACATCGCGCCCCAATTTGCGGATGACCCAATCGACCGGCAATTCAATTTCCGGCGGCTGTGGAATCTCCTTCTTCTGATCGCCAAGCCCGCCCACTACGCGCGCGCCCGGTGAAAGCTCGCGCATCAGCTCGACGGCGCGCGCCAACGCTCGCACGGTGTTCAGCGGATCCTGCGATTTTTCGAAGCGCATCGACGCATCGGTGCGGAGCTTGAGATCGGACGAGGTGCGACGCACGCTCGCGGCATTGAAATTGGCGCTTTCGAAAACTACGTTGGTTGTTTTGGCGGAGATCGCGCTCGAGAGGCCGCCAATCACGCCCGCAATGGCAATCGGTCCCGCGGCGTCGGCGATTACCAGATTGCCCGGTTTCAGCCCGTACTCTTCTTCATTCAGCGCCGTGACGCGCTCGCCGTTTCTGGCCGGACGAATGAAAATCGTGTCGCCGCGCAGCAGGTCGCGATCGAACGCGTGCATGGGCTGCGCCAGCTCGGACATGATGTAATTCGTCAGGTCGACGATGTTGTTAATCGGATTCAATCCGATCGAGGCCAGCCGATATTGCAGCCAGAGCGGAGACGGCCCGACGGTGACGTTTTCAAACACCAGAGCGCTGTATCGCGGACAGAGCTCGAAGTCTTCGATGGCTATCTTGACCGGAGCGTTGCCGTGCGGCGCCAGCTCCATCTTTACGGGATCGATCAGATCTCGCAGCGTGATGGCGGCTACTTCCCTGGCCATCCCGAAGTGGCCCCAGAGATCGGGACGGTGCGTGAGCGACTTATTGTCGATCTCGATGATGCTGTCCGGCCCGCACCCGGGGATGGGGGCGCCTACCTGGCTTTCCAGCTCGAGGATGCCGGCGCTGTCCCGATTGATGCCTAACTCAGCGCCGCTGGCGAGCATGCCGTCGCTATCGATGCCTTGAACTGTCTTCCGGCCCACGGGCACGTACACCGTGATCATGCCTGGACGGCAGTTGGGCGCGCCGCACACTACCAGCTTCTGGCCATATCGCCCCGTGTCCACGCGGGCTTTCACATTGCGCGAGCCATCCATCGGCTCGATGGTAACGACGCGCGCCGTGCAGGCATCGGCGAGATAGAGACCGGCTCTCTCGATGCCCTCGCATTCGGCGGTTTTCATCGTGATGAGACTCTCGAGTTTGATTGCGGGGGTATCGAGACCATCAACGTATTCGCGAATCCAGTTGTAAGAAAATTTCATTTAGCCAAAGACAGGCAGTGTCCGCATCGTCAAAACTGCTGCAAGAACCTTAGATCTCCACCCTGCAGCAGCCGGATGTCATCGACGCCGTAGCGCATCATGACCAGGCGTGTCAGACCCAGGCCGAACGCGAAGCCGTTCCATTTCTCGGGATCGATCCCGCTGATGCGGAGCACGTTTGGATTTACCAAACCGCAGGGCAGCAGCTCCACCCAGCCGCTCTGCTTACAGACCGCACAGCCCGAACCGCCGCAAATCACGCATTGAATATCCAGTTCGAAGCCCGGCTCGACGAACGGAAAAAATCCGGGCCGCAGCCGCACGGTCGTTTCGCGGCGGAAGAT
>DATLVQ010000870.1:0-7330 GCA_035577325.1 Bryobacteraceae bacterium
CGTCACGCTGACGCCGATGCTTGCCAGCCGCTTTCTGAAGCCGCCGCACGAACACCGTCGATCGTGGTTCTACCGCACGACCGAACGCTTTTTCGACTGGATGTTGCGAGTGTACGACCGCAGCTTACAGTCGGTGCTGCGCCACCGCGGGGCGACCATGGCGTTTTCGGCTGTTGTGCTGGCCGCTACGATTCTCATGTTCGTCGATATTCCGAAGGGCTTCATTCCGGACCAGGACACGGATCAGCTGCTGGCGATCACCGAGGCCGGTCAAGGGGCGTCCTTCTACCAGATGGTCGACTATCAAAAAAAGGTCGCGGAAGTGATTCGCCAGGATCCGAACGTGGACGCACTCGTATCGAGCGTGGGCGGCGCCGCATCGGCGACCTTGGGCGGCCCGAACTTCGGCCAGCTGGTGATCCACCTGAAGCCGCGCTCAGAGCGCAAGCTGCTGGTGAACGACGTCATCGCCGAGCTGCGGCCTAAGCTTTCAGGCTTCGAAGGCATGAAGGTTTACTTGCAAAATCCGCCCACGATCCGCATCGGCGGGCAGGTGACCACGAGCCTCTACCAGTTCTCGATGCAGTCGCCGGATAAGGACGAGCTTTACCGGGCGGCGGGCAATTTGCGGCAGGAGATCGAGAAGCTACCCGGTCTTGAAGACGTCACGAGCGACATACAGATTGCCACGCCGCAGGTGAATGTCGAGATCGACCGCGACAAAGCCGCGGCGCTGCAAGTGAGCGCGCAGCAGATTGAAAACGCGCTTTACGACGCGTACGGCCCGCGCTGGGTCTCGACCATCTATGCAGCCATCAATGAATATAAGGTGCTGCTGGAACTCATGCCGCAATACCAAGCAGACCCGCGCGCGCTTTCGCTGCTCTATTTCAAAGCCAATAATAACCGGCTGATTCCCATGGGCACGCTGGCGCACATGAGCCAGGAATCCGGGCCGCAGACGATCAATCATTACGGGCAGCTTCCGGCGGCGACAATTTCGTTCAACCTGAAGCCGGGCGCATCGCTGGGCGACGCGCTGAACAGCGTGCAGGATCTGGCGAAACGCGGGCTGCCCGTCACTATCAGCACCACGTTCCAGGGCGCGGCCAAAGCGTTTCAGGGGTCGCTGACGAATCTCTGGATCCTGATGGCGGTGGCTATCATGGTGGTTTACATAGTGCTGGGCATCCTTTATGAAAGCTATATCCACCCCCTCACTATCCTCTCCGGGCTGCCGTCTGCCGGTTTTGGCGCGCTGATCACGCTCTATTTGTTCCACATGGACCTGAATATTTATGCCTTTGTGGGCCTCATCATGCTGATTGGCATCGTGAAGAAGAACGCCATCATGCAAATCGATTTTGCGCTGGACGCCGAACGGCACCAGGGCTTCAGCCCCATGCAGGCGATTTATGAGGGCTGCCTGATCCGCTTCCGGCCCATTATGATGACAACGATGGCCGCACTGCTCGGCGCAGTGCCGATCGCGCTCGGGTACGGCGCGGGCGGCGAAGCGCGGCAGCCGCTGGGGCTCGTGGTTGTCGGCGGACTGCTTTTCTCCCAGCTAGTCACGCTCTATCTGACGCCCGTGGTCTATACTTATATGGCGGCAGCGCAGGAACACTTCCGGCGGCGTCGGGAGGGCAGGTTGGCGCCCACGCCAACGGCTGCGTAGACGAGATTACGCGCTTAACCCACACGGCTGTAACGTTGAAGATGTTTGCTTCACTACTGTAATGGGAGCCCTGTAACCGTTTTTGCCCGGATAAAGAGTTTGCCCCTCAGGCCCGTTCTAAGTTAACGTGTGTAAAGACACAATCAGTGGTTGACGACCGTATGGTGGAATGTCCGATCTGCCACGCGAGCAATCCGCCCGGATCGCTTGCATGTTTCAAATGCAGCACTCCCATCGAGGTCGGTGACAGAACCCTCATTCTCGATCCGGTCGAGAAACCGACGGCCGCTAAACCGGAAACCCCGCCGCCCGATCCGGAAGCGACCATCGGCGGGACGACCGGCTGGTCGGTTCCGATACAGAAAATCGGACCGCGCGATCCCAACGCACCGCTCGACCCTGGCACGGTCTTGGGCGACCGATACGAAATTCTCAAACGCCTGGGCGAAGGCGGAATGGGCGCGGTCTATCAGGCTCGAGACCACGAGCTCGACAAGCTGGTGGCGCTCAAGGTGATCCGGCCTGAATTAGCCGGTCACCCCGACATTTTGCGGCGTTTCAAGCAGGAGCTGATCCTAGCCCGGCAAGTCACACACAAGAACGTCATCCGCATCTTCGATTTAGGCATGGCCGGTGGATGCAAATTCATCACCATGGATTACATCGACGGCCGCGATCTGAAGAGCATCCTGGTCGAGCGCGGGAAGATTCCCCCAAATGAAGCGGTGCCTATCGTCCAGCAGGTCTGCCGCGGCCTGGAGGCGGCGCATACCGAAGGCGTAGTGCACCGCGATCTCAAGCCGCAGAACATCATGGTGGATGAAAGTGGCCGCGTCTGGGTGATGGATTTCGGGCTGGCGCGTTCCATGGAGATGGCAGGTATGACGCGGACCGGCGCCTTGATGGGGACGCCGGATTATATGTCGCCCGAGCAGGCGCGAGCCGAGAAAGTGGACGCGCGCTCGGACCTGTTCAGCCTGGGAATTATTTTTTACGAAATGCTCACCGGTGTCCTGCCTTTCCAGGCGGACACGCTCATGGCCACGCTGTTAAAGCGCGTGCAGGAGAAGGCCGAGCCGCCCCGGGTGCTGGAGCCCGCCATCCCGCAGCACTTGAGCGATGTCGTGATGAAGATGCTCGAGCCGGACCGGGCGAAGCGCTATCAGACCACCGGCGAGGTTCTGGCCGATCTGGCTGGCGATACGCCAGTCGCCGGGCTGACCTTTACGGCCAGCGCCAGTATCGCGCAGGCGCCGCCGGTTTCGATCGAGGCCATGGGCCCGGGCTCGCAGTTTGGGCCGCGGTACCGGATCGAATCGGTCATTGGCGAGGGCGGCATGGGCAAGGTGTACAAGGCCCATGACAACGACCTGGATCGCACGGTGGCCTTGAAGCTGGTCCGTCAGGAGCTGGTCAACAATGCGGAATCGATGCAGCGCTTCAAACAGGAGTTGCTGCTGGCCAGCCGTATTTCGCACCGAAACATTCTGCGCATTCACGATCTGGGCGACGTAGGCGGGGTGAAGTTCATTTCGATGGCGTACGTGGAGGGCCGGGACCTGCACGACGTCATTACCGAGTGCGGCCGGCTGTCCGTCGACAGGGCCGTGCACATCGCCAAGCAGCTGGCGGCTGCGCTCGAGGCGGCGCATGCCGAGGGCGTGGTGCATCGCGATCTAAAGCCGCGCAACGTGCTGGTGGATCAAAGCGACCAGGTGTACGTTTCCGATTTCGGCCTGGCGAAGTCGCTCGAATCGGTTTCCGCCACGGCCATGACGCGCACCGGCGAGGTATTGGGAACGCCGCGCTACATGTCGCCGGAGCAGGCCGAATCGAAGCAGGTGGACCACCGCGCGGACATTTATTCCTTTGGCGTCATGCTGTACGAGATGGTGACGGGCGACGCGCCATTTGGCGGCGAGTCCATGCTCCAGGTGATGTATCAGCACGTAGCGCAGAAACCCAAGAATCCGCAAGAAGCCAATCCGGAACTGCCCGATTACCTGGCGCAAATCATTCTGCGCTGCCTGGAGAAAGACCCGGCGCTGCGCTATCAATCGGCGCGGGATATTCTGAACGATCTGGAATCGGCTACGGCTACGAACCGCATCGTCCGGCTACGCATCGCGGAGACAGCCTATCCGAAGTGGCTCATCGCCGCGACGATCGCCCTGCCAGTCCTGCTGGGCTTCAGCTTGCTCTTTGCACCGGTGCGCGATGTTCTGCTTGGCCGCTTCGAGCGAGTGCGCGGCCCCAACGCCGGGGTCACAGCGCCTCGCGTGGAGAAGTACATCGCCGTCCTTCCGCTGAAGGTTCTGGGTAAGGATGAAGGACTGCAATATATCGCTGAGGGCGTGGTGGAGTCGCTTTCCGCGCAACTGTTTCAGTTGAAGAACGTTTACGTGGCGCCGCAAAGCCTCGTGGAGGCCGCGGCCAAAAACGGCGCGGTTGACAAGCAGAAGATCGCGCGCGAACTGGGTGTCAACGTGATCGTGGACGGCACCGTGCAAGCCGCCGGCGACAGGCTCGGAATCGTCATCCGCGTGGAAGATGTCAAAAATGCGAAGCGCTTATGGACCAGGGAATTCTCGCCGCTTCGCCAGGACATTTTGACCGCGCAGAATTCGATCTACTCCGATCTGGTCTCGGCGCTGGATCTTAAGGACGAAGATCCGGCGCGCGCGGCACTGCGATTGACCGGCGACTACGGCGCCTACGAGTTTTATCTGAAAGGCCGCGACTTAGTGCGCCGGCAGCCCAATGCCAAGGGATATCAGGCGGCGCTGAACTTGTTTGACCAGGCTATAACGAAGGATCCCCGCTTCGCACTGGCGTATGCCGGCAGGGCCGACACCAGCATGGCGATGTATTTGCAGACAAAAGACGATTCCTGGGCCAGGAAGGCTTTGAGCGCGGCCGAGCAGGCCAAGCAGCTGAACCCGGATTTACCGGAGGTCCATTGGGCGCTGGGATCGGCTTATCTGCAAACCGGCAAGACTGAAGACGCCATTGCCGAGACCAAACTAGCGCTAACTTTGGCGCCGAGCTCGGACGAAAGCTACCGCCGGCTGGGAACGGTCTACCTGGCGGCGGGCCGCAAGGAGGCCATCGCCGCCTACGAGAAGGCAATCGAGATCAATCCGTATTACTGGTACAACTACAACTTCCTGGGAGCGGCTTGTTTCCGTCTGGGTGAAGTAGACAAAGCGGTAGCCGCATTCAAGCGGGTCACGGAACTGGCGCCGGATTGGGCTGACGGATACAACAATCTTGGCGGCGCTTACTTTGAGCAAGGCAAATGGCGGGAGGCTGTTGAAGCGTACCGAAAGTCTCAGGATCTCGATCCGAAAAGCAGTTACGCTCATGCCAACCTTGGCACCGCATTTTATTACCTTGGCCAATACGCAGACGCCGCCAAGTCCCTTGAGAACGCGGTGGGGTTGGACCCCACTAGCCACGAGAACGTTGCCGGCCTCGCCGACGCGTACCTCCAGCTCGGACAGCGCGACAAAGCGATGGCAAACTACGAGACTGCCATCAAGCTGGCCCTGAAAGCTTATGCAGTCAACAACCGGGACGCGATGACGATGGGACCGTTGGCTCTCTATTATGCCAAGAAGGGCGACTTCAACCGCGCGGAGAATTTCATTGCCAAGGCGCGTGCGATCGACGCTACCAACAACGTCCTGATTTATAACGACGCGATGATAAAGGCACTGTCAGGCAAGCCGGCGGAAGCGCTAAAACTCTTGGGGGAAGCCATAAAGAACGGGTTTTCCGTGGAGATGGTGAAGAGCGACCCGGAACTCGCCACTCTGCGAACCAGGCCCGAGTTTGCAAAGCTAATCAACGATTCCAGCCGCAAGGCGAAGTGAATCGTCGCCTTGCGGCTGGCAGTCAAACAGACGGAAAAATCTTAGGTGCGATAGAACTTGAACTTGCGCTTGATGGCAAGGAGTCCCGCCGCGCCTAGCAACAACACGAACGATCCCGGCTCGGGCACATCGGAAGTGATCGCAAGGCCGGCTTCCTCGCCGGGCTGGATGCCGTCGCAGCATGGGGGATCGGCAACGGAAGCGAAGTGGGCGTTCACGAAGACATCGCTGTGGGGCACGAAACCGATTGCGGTTGGGCAGAACTCACCCTCGCAAAAGACCGCATCTAGGAAGGCCGAACCGGCTTCTCCGGGCTTCTGTACACCGGAAAAATCCACTTCGAGCGTCTGTGTGCTACAGAAATCGCCGTCGCAGACACTGGGATGCTTGACTAACCCGACTGTCGTGAAATCGTCCGTGAATGCAGAAAATGGCTGGTTGAGATTGTCTGTTTCGAAGAAGAACGAAATCGAATCGATAGCAAAGCCATTCTCATTGACGTTCTTGACCGCAAAGTGCCCAAAACCATCGTCCCCGATTGTAGTGTCGGGTTCGCCATCCATCAAAGTGATCGAGCATGTGTCTCCGGCGACGGCGAACTGGCCGCACAGGTCAAACGTGCCCGTACCGGGAATCGACAATCTGATCGTCGGATCCGGAATGTCGGCCATGAGCCAGCCCGAGCAACCTAAAAGCATCAAAACAAAAGCAGAATTTTTCAAAAGTCGCAACCCACACCTCCACACAGAGATTTACACCCGTTCGGCACCTCTATTCGTGAGCAGATGTTGAACGGGGAATTTTATGGCAGGTTTAGTGCCACTCATCTGCCGTCACAATTTACATATGGGTCAACTGGTTACCAGCCCGTTAAGGGACGAGCCGATTAGCATCTGAACCTAAAAAGTAGGTTTTAACACCAAATTCTGGCATTCGAGAATTCGACCGAACCCCAATCAATGCTTGAGTCTGGAGCGGATGCGCTTGGCGATCTTCTCTATTTCTTCGGTCTTTTTGAGGCTGGAAATAGAGAGCACGTGACTGTCATCTTTCTCCAGTTCCTTCTTCAGGCTTTCCGACAGCTCGATGAGCTGGGCGGCGTCCTTGACCGATTTTTCGTGATCGGCCTTCAGGATTTCATCCTGCTGCAGTTTTCCATTAGGCAGCCGAACGGGCTCGGCGGGTTTGGAGGGATCCCGCGGGACGCGGGGGTCCAGCTGCCTGGCCGGCGACCAGGCTGCCAGCAGCAACGACGTCACAATCATCGCAGCGAGCGGAGGGATGTTTCTCATGGAATTTACCTGTCGGTATGACGCGCGGAGCCGTCGCATGTTACGGTCCTGCCGGCGGAACCTGCTGTTATGATAGCCAAGATGCAGCACGTAAACGTGGGGGTGGTCGGTCTTGGCAACGTGGGGTCAGGCACACTAGCCGTGCTGGCGGACAACGCCGAGCAGATCGCGCTCAAGCTCGGCTTCAAGCTGCGGGTGACGGCGGTGTGCAGCCGGACGGTCGCATCAAAAAAAATGCCGGAATCGCTGGGCGCCGTCTACCGAACGACGGACTGGCGGCAGGTTGTCGCTCATCCCGAAGTGGACATCGTCGCCGAACTGGTAGGCGGAACGACGGTGGCGGCCGAGATCATCGACGGCGCCATCGCCAACAAGAAATCCGTGGTCACCGCCAACAAAGAGCTGATGGCGAGCTGCGGCTCGGAAATCTGGGACCGGGCGATCCACGCGGGAATCAACCTGGCCATGGAAGCCAGCGTCGCGGG
>DATLVQ010000871.1:0-6958 GCA_035577325.1 Bryobacteraceae bacterium
CCTTCAGCATGTTATGCAGGTGCGGCTGGGAGATGCCCGTGCCACGCGCGAGGCCGCGTTCCGTCAATTCACCGCGCTGGACGCGCTGGTGGACGTTCGCAATCAGCCGGAGCTGCAGCAACTCGAAATATATGGCGCGCGGCAACGAAATGATTTCGCCTGGAAATAGGGGCGACCCAATCTCGACTGTAACAGAAATGAAGCGTAATTTAAATAAGAATTTGCCGGAGCTGGATTTGCTCCTTTCATTCTGTAAACAAGCGGGTTGCTCTCGTAACTTGATTCATCCCAGGAAACAACTAACAAAATAAAAATAAGAATGTTGACGCCTGTCTAATTCGCCTTACATTGGACATCAGCCGTTTCACTGGCCTGCCCCAAAGTCGCGGGGCAGTCTGGAGAGGACATTCACTTGAGTAAGATTTGGAGCAGTTCAGAGACCCTCGCACTCGCGAAAACTTCCTGCACGCATTGCCATGGAGATGGATTGCGCCCGGGAAGGGGAGGCAAGTCCAGCGCCTGCAACTGCGTACTGCGCGCAATCTTTCGCGCTTGCTACGCACGCTTCCGGTATTGCGCCACCAAGGAAAAATATATGAGCAAGGTGACGCTCACGTTTTGTGCGGGAAAAGACCGCAGATTGACCTGGGTGCGGAAGGACGAAGACTATGTGGCTGATTTTTGCCTCGTCAGCCGCCGCGCGCTCGACGATTTTGAATACAGGGTGTTTCGCTTCCACTTTCTGCTGGGAGCCGACTGGCGGCTCTGTTGCCGCCAGATGAAGATCGATCGTGGCACATTCTTTCACGCCGTTTACCGCGTGGAACAAAAGCTGGGCCGGACCTTTCGGGACCTCGAGCCCTACAGCCTCTACCCCCTGGATGAATACTTCGGTGGAACGGTTCGGAAGGCGTCGCCCCCATCGACGCCTCTTATCACCGAACTGCCGGCACCGCGCGTCGCGCCTCCGCTCCTGAAGATCGCGTGACATGAAGACCGCCGCCTTCAGCTTTCGCCCGTTGCCGCCACCGACCGGCCGCGCGGGCGGCACTTGAAGGCGGCGGACCTTTGTGCCGCCCTTCACCTACAATGGGGGGATGTTTCGTATCATCAAAGCGGCTGCGGCCGTCTCCCTCGGTCTTCTACTCGCCCGACTCGCTCCCGCTCAGAAGACGCCCGGAAGTTTTTTATGGGTAAATCTATTGAATGGAAAAAATCTGGACGGATGGCAAGTGGTGGGCGAGGGATTCTGGAACATCCTGAGCGACGGAACCCTGCTCGGGCAGCGCGATATTTCCAAACCTACTGAGCACCAGTGCTGGCTCTACACGAAAAAAGAATTCGGCGCCTACGATCTGCACATTGAGTTCTGGCTGCGCCGGGGCGGCAATAGCGGCGTCTCCATTCGCGATACTTCGCGGGCCGAATATGCACAGGGCGCGAGCTTCGATCCCAAGCGCACTCCTTCTCACATCGGTTATGAAATTCAGATCGCCAATGATGGCGACGAATACGGCACCGGCAGCGTTTATCTCTTCGCCAAGGCCAAGGAAGGCTTCCAGCATGACTTCGACTGGAACGCTCTGGACATCGAATCTCGAAAGGAGATGATCCGCGTGAAACTCAACGGCCAACTGGTGGCCCAGTCGCCCGGCGATCCGAAGCGCCCGAAGGTAGGTCCTATAGGCCTGCAATTGCACGATGACAAGGCCCTCGCCATGTTCCGCAATATCCGAATCCACGAAGTGCCGGCCCAGTAGACGGGCAAACTCTTCAACGCCAGCGCCGCCTCCCGGCCCGCATGATACAATCCTCATGCATTTTTTTCGCGGAGCTGTCATGAAGAAGGAGCCATCATGAAATTCACGATCATCGTGTGCGCCGCCGCCCTCGCCTCCTATGGTTTCGCCCAACACAGTGGCGGGCCCGTGGAACAACCGTCGTGGGCGCCCAAGCCCATTGAGATTCCAAAATACGTACCGCCTCACAAACCGGTCACGCGCCTTGCGGATCTCAAGAAGGAGCACGCTCGGGAAACGAGCTGGCGGCAGTTGGTCGTGGATGACAATACGCTGCACGGCGAGTACATCCAGTCGGCGCCGGGCACGAAAGAGCCGCGCCGCTTTCACCCCGATACGCGTGAATTCTGGGCTGTAGTCGAAGGCCAGCTCAGATTCGAGATCGAGGGCCAGCAGCCCATCGTGGCTACCAAAGGTTCGCTGGTGCAGGTTCCCATGCAGACCATCTACTCGATCGAGACTCTGGGCGACAAGCCCGCGCTGCGCTACGAAGTAAACGTCGCCCACGCGAAAACGTTCTACCCCATCGACGTCAAGCCGCCCGAGATGCCCGGATTCAAATGGCTGGAAACCCGTCTCAACCGTAAGCCCGGCGCTTATGGCCAGCATAATCTGCCGCACGTCAACCTCTTCGAGCTGGCCAAGAACCCCAAGTTCCGCGGGCAGGCTTTCGTCACCGACGACCGCTCGTTCGCCAATATCATCTATGGTTATGAAAGCGAGTTGCCGCCGCTCGATCCCAAGAATCCCGGCCACTACCATCCCGAATCCTCGGAATCCTGGCTCATCATGCTGGGCCAGATTCGTTATCCGATCGAAGGGCAAGGCGTCATCATCGCCGATGAGGGCGACATCGTCTACGTGCCCATGTTCACGTTCCATGCCCCGCGCTATCACGGCAACCCCTCGTGCCGGCTCGCCATGAATGGCTATCCCAACATTGCGCACGTGCGGCACGCGCGCGCATCCGACTAAGCCGCCCGCGTGGATAACATCACGCACTCTTTGACGGGGCTTCTGCTCAGCCGCGCCGGCCTCGACCGGCTGACGCCGCGCGCGGCATGGATTCTGTTCCTGGCCGCAAACGCGCCCGACATCGACGTGGTTAGCGCGTTCGGAGGGTCGCTTAACTACCTTCAATATCACCGTTACTTGACACACTCTCTGGTTGCGCTTCCTGTGTTGGCGCTCCTTTGCGTGCTGGCGGTGCGCCTCGCCTCGCGCAAACCTGTGAACTGGGCGGGCGCCTATCTCATCGCGGTCATCGGAGTAACCAGCCATCTCGCACTCGACCTCACCAACACATACGGCGTCAGGATTCTGCTCCCCTTTTCCTCACAATGGCTCCACTGGGACATCACCAACGTCATCGATTTCTGGATCTGGGGGGTTTTATTCTTTTCGACCTGTGCGCCGGTGCTGGCGCGGCTGGTGAACGCGGAGATCGGCGCGACAGGCCAGGCGCGAGGTGGCGCCAGCCGGGGATTCGCGGTCTTTGCTCTCTCATTTCTAACGCTTTATGAAGGGGCGCGTTCGGTGGCCCATGCCCGCGCCGTTTCCACGCTCGAGTCCCGCATCTATTCGGGCGCCGCTCCGAGCCGCGTGGCGGCGATTCCCGGACCGGTGAGCCTGTTCGAGTGGAGAGGAATTGCCGAAACCTCCGATCTGGTCAGCATCGTAAACGTCAACCTGCTTGCCGATTTCGATCCTGCCACCGGACGCACCTTCTACAAACCCGAACCATCGCCCGCCATCGAAGCCGCGCGCAGCACGCCGGTATTCGAAAAGTTTCTGCGCTTCTCACAGTATTCGTTCTGGCAGGTGACGCCCGCGGAGCAGGCCGAAGGCGGAACGCGCGTCGAAGCCATGGACCTCCGCTTTGGCGATCCGCGCACCCCGTCTTTTGTCGCCACCGCCATCGTCGACGCGAACCAGAAAGTTACCCGTGCGTGGTTCCAGTTCGGCAGAGCCAGCCCGCGGTAACGCCGGCGTCTCGAATTTCAATTTGGCCGCGCGAATAAAATAGAGGTCCGAACAGGAGTGAAACCGATGCGTCGTCTCATTCACGGTCTCGTCATTCTCCGGCTGGCGCTCGAAATCTGCGCCGCCCAAGGCCCGAAGATTTTCATCGTCACTGACATGGAAGGCGTCGGCGGCGTGAACAACGCCGACGAGCAGTTGCTCCCCGGCCAACGCCGTTATGAAGAGACTCGCCGCCTGCTAACCGGCGAGGTCAACGCCGCCGTCGCGGGGGCGCTCGATGCCGGCGCCAGCGAAGTCGTGATCTGGGACGGCCACGATTCCAGCCGCTCGCTCGCCATCGACGAAATCCATCCGCGCGCACGCCTGATTCAGGGCAGCGATACTCCCGCGAACTATTATCTGGCCGAAAAACTCTATGACGGCGTGATGTTCGTCGGCCAGCACGCCATGGCGCGCGCCAAAGGTGGCGTACTGGCGCACTCGCAGAGCTTCAACGTGCAGAATATCTTCATCAATGGCAAGCCGGTTGGCGAAATCGGCCAGACCGCAGCCATCGCGGGCCACTTCGACATTCCCGTCATCATGCTCTCCGGCGATCAGGCCGCCTGCGACGAGATGCTCGACCTCCAGCCCAAAGCCGAAACCGTTGCGGTCAAGCGCCTGGTTGGCAAAACGTCGACCTTGAGCCTGTCGCACGCCGAAGCGCGAACGCAGATCCAGGCCGCCGCCCACCGCGCCGTCATGCGCATTCGCGAATTCGCTCCCTGGAAAATTCCTGGCCCCGTCGAAATGAAAATCGAGACCTTCCCCGGCCAGCCCGGCGTAACGGCCGCGGCCATGAGCCATGGCGACGACAAGCAGGTCTCGCCGAGAACAGTCGTCTATCGCGGCCGCACCGTGCTCGAAGTGTTTCAGCACTGGCTGGGAGAATAGCAATTCCCGCGCGCGCATCGCTTCAATTCCCGAATTCTAGTCCCCTCGTCCCAACTCTGATATCGTGTCTCCCATGAACCGCCGAACTTTTCTCTCTTCGCTCGCCGCCGGCGTCGCCGCAGGGCTCGCCCGCCCGTCGCTTTTACACGCTGACCTCCCGAAAATGAAGATCACGCGCATTCGCTTCTATCACAATCCGCGGTCGCGCCCCATGTTCAACCAGAGTTTCCACATCGTCACCGTGGAAACCGACCAGGGTATCACCGGGATCGGCGAAGGCGGCTCGCGCGACACCATCGCCGAATGTGCCGAGATGCTGATCGGCGATGATCCCTCGCGAATCGACCACCTGTGGCAGCTCGTCTATCGTGGCCGCTTCTATCCGGCCGGTCGCGAGAAGCTGCACGCGCTCGGCGCGCTCGATATGGCGCTGTGGGATATCAAAGGCAAGGCGCTCGGCGTGCCCGTCTATGAGCTGCTGGGCGGCCAGGCGCGCGACCACATCGAATGCTACTCGACTGGCTTTCCCGACAAGGGCAGCCTTCGCGACACCGCGCGCGCCTGCATCGAAGCCGGATTCCGCGCATTTCGTACCTCGGTCGCCGATCCTGGCGATGGCGCCGCCTTCAACTCCCACCAGATGGTGCGCAAAACCTACAGCGAGTGCGCCGAAATTCGCGCCGGCGTGGGCGACGCAGGCGACTGGGCCATCGATTATCACACCCGCCTCGATTTGCCCGACGCCATCCGCCTGAGCACCCTCATCGAGCCGCTCGAGCCCTACTTCTGCGAAGATCTGCTGCGTTCCGAAAACACCGACGTCTATCGCGAGCTGCGCGCGCACGTCAAAGTGCCTGTAGCCGTGGGCGAGCAGTTCGGCGACAAGTGGGACGTCAACAAGCTGATCGAGCAGCAATTGATCGACTACGCGCGCGTCACCATCCCCAACGTCGGCGGCATCAGCGAATATAGAAAAATCGCCGCGCTGTGCGAGACACACTACGTCGGCCTGATTCCGCACTTCACCGGACCCGTGGCCGAAGCCGCGGTATCGCATGTCGCGGCGGCGTTTTCCGGTCCCGTCCTGATGGAGATGGTCGGCGCGGGCCCCGCGAAGGAGCCGCACTTGCCCGTTGCCTATGATTTCCATGACGGCAAGATCTGGCCCAACCGCCGCCCCGGCCTGGGCATCGAACTGGATACCAAGCCGCTGCAGCTTGCGCTCGAAGTCACCGAGCGCGTGCGCCCGATTCCGCTATTCCACCGGCCGGATGGGTCACTGACAAACTGGTAACCCAGTTAAGGCGTTTCTCCTATGGTCGCGCCGCCCGCGTTCTGTCAATACTTGGGTAACGAAGGAGAAACGTGCCCGTTATACCGAGCGAGACCGCGCTGGCAGTCCTCGACCTGGGTCAGTTACGCGGCGTGTGCATGGAGGATGCGGAGCTGATGCGTGAAGTGGCCACTTCGTTGATCGACGATACCGCCTCGCGTATACCGGAACTCGCCGAAGCCGTGGAACATGCCGACGGTTCGCGCTGCGCGCGCGTGGCGCATTACGTCAAGGGTGCTTGCGCCAATGTCGGAGCCGCCGCGATGGCTGCGGTGCTTAAAACCATAGAAGTGGATGCCAAGGCCGGCAATTTTGGCGCCTGCCACGCTTCACTCGCCCGCCTGGCGGCCGAACTCCAGAAATTCTCCGCCGAAGCCGCCGCGCTCTAATGCCCCGGCGGCAGCCCGCCGCCTTCTGCTAAGGTGAAATCCATGCGCTCTTTTTTCTGCATGCTGGTGTGTGCCGCGACTCTTTTGCCGTCGGGCGAACTTTCGGGCCGCCGCGCTCCCGGTTTCTCCTTGCCCGACATGAATCTCAAGCAATACGACTTGCAGGACTACCGCGGCAAGATCGTGCTGATCGACATCATGCAGACCCGCTGTGCGCACTGCGCCACATTCTCCACCATTCTCGAAGAGGTCGCCGCGAAGTACAAAGGACGCGTGGCGGTGCTGTCGATTGTCAATCCGCCTGACACTACTTCCACAGTGCAGCAGTATATGGCGCAGAACAAGGTCAGCACGCCGATTCTGTTCGATTGCGGCCAGGTATCCTCGTCGTATTACAAAGCCTCGCCCCAGAACTCCGAGATCAACGTGCCACACCTGTTCATCGTCGATGCCCGCGGCATCATTCAAAACGACTATGCCTATAGCGTGCTTACCAAAGGCATCTTCGAGGACCGCGACCT
>DATLVQ010000872.1:0-10195 GCA_035577325.1 Bryobacteraceae bacterium
GTGATCTCGAGTACTGTCTGGTTGCGAAACTTTTCAAAGCGGATGGCTCGCTGATCCCTACGCTGCTGTTGTTGCTCATTCAAATCCAGCGCCCGGCTGAAGTACAGTCGATACGGGAATCGATGTGCCGAGATCGCCGTCCCCACCGTCTTTAACTCACTGAGATGCTTTTCCTGCAAGGCGCGCATGGTGGGGTCCTGGATTTCTGGCGGCGAGAGGACCTGCGCAAAACCACTGCCGGCCAATACCACGAAACAGACTGCCGGAAATAAATTCCTAGTTCTTCGCATAGACTAAACCTTTCAGACGATAGGGTGGATCAGAAACAGCCCTGATATAAGCGATCAGCGCTTCGATATCTGTCTTGTGGAGCGTCGCGCCGTATGGTGGCATTTCCGGAGACTTATTGAGCGCCGGACCGCCATGCGTGATGATGCTGGACAAATCCGCATCGCTCCTGGTGTTAAAGAACGAGCCTTCGGTAAACGCATGTGGTTTGGCGTTGAGGTTGTCATGGTTGGACACCCGTTCCGCCGTGGATTCCGAATCGTGACATCGCGAGCAATACGTCTCGTTCAACTCGCGTCCTAAATTTTGCTGATATCCGAGGGCGATCTCGTCGCTTCGCAGCTCGATGACTTTTCCGGATTTGTCGCGGGTGGTCGTCACCACTCGATAGTGCCCGGACATTCCGCCTAGCGCGACGCCAACGCTTAGCTGCCCATCGGGGCCGGTCAGCCCGGCAGGAGGGGTTACGACTGCATCGTCGTTGACCTGTAGCGAGACGGCCGCTCCGGCCACCGGAGCACCCTGCGCGTCATTCACCTGCACGATGAGCGGCTGGTCGAGCGGCGAGCCCACGATCGCAATCTGCTTGCCCCCGCTCACTTCGACTAGGGCCGCTCCAAATGCCTTCGCCTGCGGGAGGGGGCTTTCCGCATTTCGCCGGCCGCAACCGATCGACAAGGCTAATGGCAGCACAGCGATGATGAAACCACGCCGCTTCATTTCTTGGCGGCCTCCTGTGCCGGCGATTTCTTTTGCGCCATGAGGAAAGCGGTTAGCGCGCGGGTATCGTCGTCGCTGATGTTCTGGTTCGGCTCGATAGTTCCCGGCCGCAGCGCTTGCGGATTCTTCAAATAATGAAAAACCCAGGCCGCGGTAAGCCGGGTACCCACTTGCGTCAGAGTGGGGCCGACATATCCCTTATCATTCTGCGGATCGACGATGTGACAGGACTGGCACGCATATTTCGAATAAAAGAGTTGGCGGCCTCGTTCCCGGTCCCCGGCCGTGAAGCTCGCCGCATCGAGCGAGTCGGAATCAAAGGCTGGCGTCTGGTACACGGTCGTGATGTAATCGGCCAGGGTCTCCGCTTCGGCATCGGTAACATTGAACTTGGGCATTCTCCGTATCAATGCGGGACGCAGGGTATTTGGATTTTTCATAAAATTCACCAGCCACTGCCGCTGGACTGCGCTGCCCTCCCAGGTAAGATCGGGCGCCATCGTGCCACCGCGTCCGTTTATGGAATGGCAGCTGAAACATTGCATATCTTCCATCAGCCGCCCCGCCTTGGCTGCCGGGTGATAGTTGGACAGGGGGTGTCCTTGCACGCGCAATGTGGCAGGCAGTGCTTGTGCGCGCTCTGTCTGGGCTAGCAGCGCCGTTACTACCGCGTCAACCTGCGCCGGTGTGAAGTTATATTGCGGCATCTTCAACTTGGCCCCAAAGATGCGCGGCTGACGAACTTTGGCGGCCAGATAATCCGGCAATGTGTGTGGAACCGTGCCCACGAAAGCGATCTTAGATAACGGCTTGCTTCCAACTGCGGTTAATTCCGGCGCGAAGTTATCCGGGCGCTGAATCCGATTAATCGCATGACACGCTGCGCAGCCAAACTCGTTGATCAGCGCCTTCCCATTCACAATCTGCTCCTGAGTGGGTGACTCCAAGTTCACTTTGGCGAGAAAGTCACTATCGGTTTTTGCTTCCAGGAATCCCGTGAGCAGACCCGCTTGCTTCTCGGTGAACCGGTAGTGGGACATCGCCGTTTGCGGAAAATAGACCTTTGGGTTACGCACCCATTGCGCCAGCCATTCCGGTTTTACTTTGGAACCAATACGAGTTAGTTCAGGCCCGAGGTCTCCGCCGACCATTAGACCTGCCGCGTTCTGGACGGCGTGACAGGAAGCGCAGAAGGCTTCGCCGTACACGCTGGCCCCCTCCTGCGGATTGGCCGCATCCGCGCCTCCGGCGATAGCTGCCTTCGGAGCATCGGCCGCTAGATATGGCGTGCTTTGCGCAATCAGGTATGCCGATATGTCCCGCGCAGCCGCATCACTCAGTTTGAAGTCCGGCATTGTAGCTGTGGTCGAGTAGGCCTGTGGATTCTTGAGCCATGCATAAATCCATTGCCGCGTTGTCTTTTCGCCGATATGTATGAGTGGCGGCGGTTCATCGGAGCCCTGCATGGTCACACCTTGCGCCGTCTGCAGCGTGTGACAGTTCACGCAACCATAGCGCGCCAAGAGCGATCTCCCCAAGTTCAGCTGCGGAGTGCCGATGGGAGCATCCTGGTGACACTGTCCGCAACCTGCCGCGAAGTAATTCGCAGGCAGCACCGCTTGTTCACCTGCTTTCGTGCTGCGATGGGCATCCTCAACCGTGGTTGCCGCACCCTGCCCGCGGTGGCACATCACGCAGCCGAACTCGGTCAGGGAGTGCGGGACCGCTGGATGCGGGCGGTATGGCTGGGTGCCCATATCCATCAGCGAGGATTCTTTTGTGGCCACATGGCAAGTGGTGCAACGATCCACTACGCCTAGCTCCGGTATCCATGTTTGTTGGATACCAGGCTGCAAACGGCGCTCGAGGCCCGCGCTATCACTGCGATGCCGAATCAGCCGCAGGTATCCTGCTTGATAGCGCGCCCATTCCCGGAAGTGATGCTTTACTGGCACCACAGCCAGGCATAGCACCAAGACTACAGCCAGCGTTCCGAACGCGCGGCCACTATCGGCAAAAAGGAACCGCCATGCCGATGCGATTTTAGGATGCACGCGCATTAAGATCTCCAGGGCCAGACCCACGCCCAGCCGGCCCCTCGGAAGAACGTCCCAATCACCGTCAGCACCGTCGCCTCGATTAAAAACCAAGTCATGATCCAGAAGGAAAGAGGTTTCGATACCAGCCAACGCCGCACCCTTCCGGCCGGCTCAGTCGTAGCCGCTGCTAAGAACATGAAGCCCGCTACTACTACCGTGGGCGTCAAAATGGCCCAAACTTGCAGCAGCAGCAGGGAGAGGGTCAATGCGCCCACGGCGATCATGGCAATGCGCAGCCGTTTCGTCCGGTCGCGCAGCCACACGCCCTCCGCCTCAATGTTGATATTGAAGTAAGGAATCACGATCAGCGCCACCACGACCATCCCGGGGATCAGCACTCCGGCGATCACCGGAGGAAAATAGTGCAGGAGCTCTTGCAAGCCCAGGAAGTACCAGGGCGCTTTGGCTGGATTGGGGGTCTGCATCGGATCCGCCAGTTCTTCGAGCGGGGCGTCCCAAAAGAGCGCGAGCAGCACGAGCACAATTCCCAGTATCTCGATGGCGACTGCGGCCCGGAACAAAGTCTCCGGCCAAGTCATCACCAACGCATCGTCGTTCGCTTTAACGTGCGCCGAAGTGCGGCGGGTGACGAATGCGACGCGCCCCGCAGACCGGCGGCTATCGGAATCGAGCGCTGCTTCAAAGTTCTTGGGCTCACTCATGGGATTTGGATCGCCCTGTGTAGAGACCGCCGTCTTTGCGGATCCGCCAGAAGTGAATGCCCACAAACAAAAATGCCACGAGCGGCAGAATCACGCAGTGCAGCACATAAAATCGCAACAGTGCGTTGGCGTTCACCGTGTTTCCACCAAGCATTAGGAATCGAATCTTATGCCCCAACATCGGAACCGCTGAAAGAATGTTCGATCCGACCGTGATCGCCCAGAACGCCAGTTGATCCCACGGCAGCAGATATCCGGTGTAACTGAGGAATAGCGTCACGAGCAAAAGGACCACTCCGATCACCCAGTTGAACTCTCGCGGTGGCCGATACGCTCCGCGGTAAAACACCTTGAACATGTGAGCAAATACCAGCAGTACCATCGCATGCGCCGACCAGCGATGCAGATTTCGCAGGAACACGCCCGCGGATACGACAAACTGCAGGTCCTTCATGTCGGCGTAAGCCTGAGGAACCGAGGGATGGTAGTACAGCATCAGGGGAATGCCCGTCGCGACCAGAACAACGAACGTGGCCAGGCTTAGCGTCCCCAGATACCAGGTGACGCTGAAGTTCAAGGCGGCGCGACGCATCTTCACCGAGAAAAGATGCATGAAGATGTTCTGCTGCACGGCGAGAGCCCGGTGCAGGTTCGTTGCTCCCGATCCGCTGCGGAAAACGGAGCGCCACAGGCGCGTCTCGCGCACGTCGTTCATGTACGCTTCAATCGACTTCGCCATCCTAAGTCCTCAGGAACTGCTTCGCCGGAACGGTTGCGGACCGGTCCACCATCAGGTCGCCATCATCGCTGACCCACACCTTTAGCCACGCCAACGGCCGCGGTGCCGGACCTTCCAACTTGACCCCTTCCGGAGTGAATTTGCTGCCATGACATGGGCAGGCGATCAACCCCTGCTCCGGTGCCCACGTTGTGAGACAACCCAGGTGGGTGCAGATGGCAGAGAGAGCGTAAAATCCCTGCGGCCCGTGGGCTAGGTAAATGCCGGTTTTGGGGTCCGCCGTCACTGAGCCTTGCGGGTACCGGTCAGGTTTGCCCGCATTGGTGATTGGTGAAGGCTCGTAAAGAACATTGGGAGAAAGGAATTCATAGCCGAACACGGCGGCCCCAGCTCCGGCTGCCGCCATGCATCCTAGCCCTAGCTTCACAAACGATCCGCGGCGGGTGCAGTGCATTGGGGCCTGAATGTTGGGTGTGTCCTTCTCGTCCGGCATAGCTCTATTCCTTGTTTACCTCGCCTGTAACTGGATCAATTCCGGAAGCCCGGGACTCACCATGTGGTATGCCTCCATCGTGATTGTCTGAACCGGACATCGCTCCGCGCACAGGCCGCAACGGATGCACCGTGTTTCATCCTTGATCATGGCCGAGCCGGTGATAATACCCAGTTCTTCCGCCGCCACATCGTCCAGTTCCACGCGATATAGCTGTTCATTCTGCTGGATATGATCGAGCACTTCGGGAGCGAAGTTGATTTGTTCCAGCGGGACCAGCTTTAGGCACTCCTCGGGGCACACATCCACGCATCCGCCGCACAAAACACATCGCGATCCGTCTGCTTCATTGCCTTCGAAAACCGTATTGATCCAGCAGCGAAGACATCGGCGTGCTTCGCGCATGGCGCTTTCTTCATCGAAGCCGATTTCAACTTCCGTGACCCCGGTCCGGCGTTCGAGCGGAAGCATAGGAACCGGTTCGCGGTTCAGGTTTATGAAATCCGCGAACATGCGATGGTGATCGAGAATTTCGACTTCGATTTCAGGCTCCCTCCGTTTGCGTCCCGTGAGGTATGCGTCGATGCCTGCGGCAATACGCCGGCCGTCGCCTACGCTGTCGATGATCAAGCGCGGGCCGAACACACAATCGCCTCCGGCGAAGACGCCCGGAGAGCTGGTCATGAGGGTGTTGCGATCAGCCACAATCAGCCCGCGAGGCGAGATCTGTACGCCATCTTCCGGCTTCAGGAAATCCAGCTTGGCGGCCTGGCCGATTGCCATGATGACGGTGTCGCATTCGATCACAGACTCGCTGTTTTCATAAAAAGCTGGATTGAACCGTCCGGAAGAGTCAAACACCCATTTCGTTTTGACGGTTTCGAGACCCGCCACTTTCCCGTTGCGGCCAAGAACCTGCTTGGGTCCGCGGCCGTCATGCAAGATGATGCCTTCGGTCTCGGCTTCTTCAATCTCCTCGAGAGCCGCCGGCATCTGTTGCCGATTTTCGAGGCAGACAATACCCACTTCGCGTGCGCCCATGCGCAGGGCAGACAGCGAGATGTCCACCATCTCATGGCTAGCTACCGCTGCAATATTGGTCTCGTTCGGAATCGCACCTTCGGGCTCCCCGGTATGTTGCTTGATCACCTCGCGCGCGGCTGATCGCGCCACGTCCATGGCTACATTGCCCCCGCCAATGACGACGACTTTTTTTCCGATGGTGAACCGGTAACCGAGATTTGCGTTGAGAAGGAAGTCGATGCCTTTGTGCACGCCATCCAGATCCACACCCGGAATGGAAAGATCCCGGCT
This sequence comes from Bryobacteraceae bacterium, assembly GCA_035577325.1. GTDB lineage: Bacteria > Acidobacteriota > Terriglobia > Bryobacterales > Bryobacteraceae > QHXW01. The sequence continues at coordinate 6,316 of DATLVQ010000872.1, forward strand.
GCGGTGCGCACCAACGGCGATCACGACAGCATCGAATCCTTGCGTGCGCAGCCCGGAAATCGTGTAATCGCGGCCGGCAGCACTGTTGAGTTTCAGTGTGACGTCGCCGGCCTCGAGGATTTCGCGTATTTGTGCATCCACGACGCTGCGCGGCAGGCGATATTCGGGAATTCCCAGCCGGAGCATCCCACCTGCCACCGGCGCTGCTTCGAAGACGGTCACCGCGTAACCCATTACTGCCAGATCGTGCGCCGCAGAGAGTCCAACCGGACCGCTTCCCACCACGGCGACACGAAAGGGCAGCTTGTCTAGCGCTTCACGATGAATAACCAAAGGGTGCCGGGACTCGGGGCCGTAACGTTCTGTGAGGAAACGCTTCAATGCTCGAATGGCAATAGGCTTGTCAATGGCGCCGCGCCGGCAGGCAGTCTCGCACGGATGAGCGCAGACGCGCCCGCAGACGCTCGCCATGGGATTGGGTTCACGCGCCCAACGGTAGGCCTCTTCGAACTGCCCATCCGCAATAAGCGCGACGTAGCGCCCGGCGTTGGTTCCCGCCGGGCACGCCATCATGCAGGGGAAATTGCTATTGAGCCAGTCGCGGTCGACTTTCTTGTCGCGAAATCGCATTCGCATAGTTCATTGGTTCCCGTCGTCGACCGCCAGGTCTTGCTTTTTACTTCGATAAAGTGAAGTCTAAGGATATGTCGCCCGCCACTTTCACTGGCTTGGATTGCAACTTCATGCCTTCATGCCATGCTGACGCCGTGTATTGGCCGTCCGGCAAGTTCGTGATCTTATAGTTTCCGTCGGTGTCGCTCAGCGCGAAATACGGGGTTGGAGATACCAGCACATAAGCTGACATCTCGGGGTGTACGTTGCAAAGCAGCGGCACGATGCCCGGCGTATCGAACTTAAACTCGCGTTTTTGTCCAGACGGCCACGTCCCTAGGTTATGGCTCATCTTCTTATTGCCGGCCACGGACGGCCAGAAGATGTTGTGAGCCACCTTGTCGCTGTTTAGAAATTCCACCGTGCTACCGACGTGAACCGCCACAACGTGCGGTTGGAATAGCAGCCCTTTTTGATCAATAACAACTTTCTCGGCCGGAGCCGGAAATGTTTTGCTGGCTATTGCCTCAATGTACACCACCGACACGCCTTTAGCGCCGGTTACTTTGCCGGAAAGCGTGCTGGCAGGTAGTGCGGCTGCTTGAATGAGTCCGCAGGCGAGTAGCGCTACGAACGCGAGTTCTAGAGTCCGATTTGTTTGGTTTTTCATCACAAGTCCTTTTGATTCTTAGTACACGAATTCTAGGCCGACCAAAGCCGTGTTCACGCGAAATGGGTTCAGAGCTGTCGCTACACCCGTCAGGGGGTCGGTCACTACAGTGACGGACTGTTTGGGCCGGAACTGATATTCAAACGAAGCTTTGATGTTCGGATGAATGAGGAACTGGACGCCCGGAGTGAAGCGGTTGCGTTGCGACTGGAGCGGGCCGAAGAACGGCGTCCCGGTGTTAAAGGCAAGGCCATTGATCCGGTCAGCGCTCGAATGCACCCCGTCCCAGCGACCGATTGCCATGATCCACGGCAGTACCAGGTAATCTGCCTCCAGGAATCCGCCGTTGAACTTGGCCGGAACGCTTTGGATGAATCCGACTGGCACCGGGCTGCCATCCGCAAGAGGCAGGGGAATCAGCATTCCATTCGCATCGACCGGCAGAAGATTATTGTCCCGGCCGTACATATACACCCCGAACAAATTAAAGGTACGGTAATTAAAGCTGAAGTCCCCGCCGGTGCGGTAGTAGGGCTCTCGTGCGTAGAGAATCCTGGATTCTCCGCTCGGAAGCGCGCCTACGAACCCCTGCTGGGATTTCCCGCGGTAATAAAACGTTCCAAAGTTGAGATAGGTGTGGTCTCTTGGACCCGTAGCCCCCGCAGCCTGAATGGCATTTCGGCTCTCGGTATTGCGTTCGAGGTTAAAGCGGTAAGAGAACCGCGCGTACACGTCTTTGAAGCTCGAGTCCGAGCCGAACCCGATACCCCCATTAGCGCCCCCGGTTGCTGAGGGCACATACGGACTGACATTGTCTGGTTGGGTTAGCCCTGAGGTGTTCTGGTTGACGATCGCTACCGAATAGTGATAACCGCCGTAATTGTGACCTCCGCTTAACTCGACTCCCCTAGCGGCATCGGCGAATGTGAACTGGTTGTTTACATTCTGTTGAAGCGACAACATCGAAGAAAGGGCTCCGATATTGGCTTGCGCGTAGATATCATAAGGACTCAAGTTGATATTACGGGCCTGCGTGAACGGCAGATCCAGCTCGAACTGCCCGGCGCGGAGGCTCAATGCGTCCGTCGGTAACTTGAGGAACCGGCCAATGTTGACGAACTTGAGATAGGCATCCCCGAGTCCGCCCGCGCCATTTTCACCACCCACGCTAATGTCGGCATCGACCCAAAACGCGATATCGCTGCCGAAATTTCCCGCTGTGAACATACTGAACAGCCCGGTTTCAAAATCGCTGCGCGGAATGATCTGAGGCACCGTCCCGGGCGCCGCCAGCGCGTTGAAGCGGTTGCGGTTGTTGCCTGTCACCTGGAAGAAGTTATTCATGCGGAGGCCGATAGGCGGCATTCCCGGAATCTCGCCAGGCCATACACTTTTGGGCCAGACTTCTTTTTGGGCCGCCGCACCCAACAGTGTCGGCGCTACCTTCACGAAGGTTTCGTCATCTTTGGGAAACTTAAAGCCGGCATCCTTAAACGCTTTCCCGAAATCATTCAACTTCGGAAAATCCAAGTGGCAGGTCGTGCAGGACGTCTGGTATTGCCGCGAAAAGACGGGAATGGCGTAGGTTTTCGTCGAAACAAACAATAGACATAGCGGAACAATAAGGACTGATCCTGGAAGTACAACTCGTAGCCAGTTTGAAACGCGCATTAAACCGTCTCCCTTTCATTGCTCGAAAATATGCAATCTTGTCCTTCGTTGGAACCAAAAGCAGGTCTATGCCCAGCCTTTAACGAGATTGTTTACAATCGGTTGCGGCGTTCTCTAAACTCTCGATGAGCGATATAGCGCAGTTCTCAATTGAAAAAGCGCTCGGCCGCGTTAAATGGCCCAGCACAAACGCGGTCGATGAGGCACGCGTCGCGGCGGCCCCAGAAATGATCAGACATGGGGCGGGCTAGCTTTGTATTAAGAAACTACTAAGCATTGCCTCAGAATAGTCGCCGACCAGCGCGATGTCTGTTCACTATTGCTCAGATTGCCATTTCCTGTGGAATCGAGACCCATCGGAGTTACCGGGACGTAACTCGCGGATCTCTTTAATGCGAGGCGTGCGCACTAGTCCGTAAATGGGGTTTAGAGACCACAAGGCGAAACCTGGCGCTGCGCAATCGCGCGTATGTCAGTCAAGAGAAGCTGGTGCTGGAAAGACACCAGTGCCGCGTCGGTGTAACGTAACGGGATTGCTTATTCCGCTGTCTCGTGGGCGTCCACGACCGCAATCGCTGCCATACTCACGGATGTCGTTGCCTTCGGCCCCGCGCTGCAGCACGTGCACCGGCTTACTCAATCCCATCAGCAGCAGGCCACTGAGACCCCAAACGACTGGGAAGCAAAAAATCCAAAAGCGCGATTCCGATGAGGCGCTGATCTGGCTCATGCGGGATTACCTGAGTTGGCAAGGTACCCAGGACTAATCCCAGTCGAAACATCAAAATTGCGATCGGGCCGAAAAAGCCGCCGAAAATCAGCAGTTCCCATAAGTCGTTAGGTCTGTATCGGAAGTGCCTCGGCAGTGAAACTTACGGGTGTGTGGGTATGTTCGGGCCGAGGCACTTTCGATAGAGGGACTTGAAG
>DATLVQ010000873.1:0-3089 GCA_035577325.1 Bryobacteraceae bacterium
TCTTCCGCGAGATGCCGAACTCCCGGCACAGCGAGGCCATGCTCTCGCCATCCTTGAGCCGAATCACAAAACGCATTCTCTCGTCCATAACAGAGCTTTCCTTCCATGGCATCCACCTCTTCCGCCCCCTCCGGAGCGAAAGAGTGTAACCCATGTCTCCGGAACGTTCTGTTACCTATGTCTTGGTACGGTCACAGTGTCCGGACCGGAACATAGGTAACAGTTCGTTCCTAAGACATAGGTAATACTTTTGGGCTGAAGAGGTTTTCGAGGGGCTGCAGAGTCCTTTCCTCCAGGTCGCTATAACAAACTCCCGACACAACGACGCCATGCTCTCGCCACCTTGAGCCGGATTCACAAACCGCCTTCGTTCGTCCATAACAGAGCTTTCCTTCCATGGCATCCCACTTCATCCGCCCCCTTTCAGGCGCAAAAGTGTAACCCATGTTTCCCGAACGTTCTGTTACCTATGTCTCGGGCCGCTCACAATTCGGTTCAGCAGTGCTTAATTCCCCGCCGCTGTGCGTAGCCAAAACCGGCTATGTCCCAAACAAAGAGTTGAGAAGAGTGTACGATGGAGCAGGATTCCGCCCAAGCTGGGCTTTGTTTGTCGGAAACGCTTGTAACATCCCGAAATGCCGACCGACCAGCCCGTCGCTCCAGACCGCAAGCGGCTGATTCCAAAACGCGACAGAGTTGTGGCTACACACAGGTGAACTGGAGCAGATCCAATTCCTGCTTGGACACGCATTGGTTCAGGCCACGAACGTTATCCGCCCGTTTCACAACTAACAGTTTTCACAACTAACTTCTTGCGCTATGTCAAATGAGGTGATAATTTAGCGGAGTCGCAGCGGGGAAATCTCACAACCGGCCAGGGGTGGCCGGCTGTCGAAAATGGGGGGAACCATGTTGTTTCGGGGTAAGAATCGTTCTGCGTTTATTGCTGCCGTTTGGGTTCTGACTGTCCTGCTCGTATTGCCGGGCGCGATCATGGGCCAACAGGTTTACGGTAGTATCTATGGCAGCGTTGTCGACAAGTCGGGCGCTGGCGTGCCAAATGCCGCCATCTCCATCACCGAACTCACCAAGAATACCCAGGCAAAGACGGAAACCAATGAGTCGGGCAACTATCGCCTGGGCCAGCTCATTCCTGGAACTTACCGTGTTGAGGTAGAAGCCAAAGGCTTCCGCAAGGTCGTCACTGACACCGAAGTCCGCGTGGACCAGGCGGCTCGCGCTGACTTCACGCTCGAACTAGGCGCTGTGACTGAGACCGTCGAGGTCACCGCGGCCACGCCCGTGCTCCAGTCCGACCGCTCCGACGTAGCCACCACGTTCAGCTCGCGCGAACTCATCGATCTGCCTTCGTTCGATCGCAACTTTCAAGCTCACCTGCTCCTCTCGCCGGGCACCAATCAGCTTGGCTGGCAGCATGCTTCGAGTGAAAATCCGCAAGGCAGCCACCAGATCACTGTCAACGGCCAGCCCTTCAGCGCTACCGGATTTCAGCTGGACGGCACTGACAATCAGGATCCCATCCTGGGCATCATCGTCATCAATCCGGTGCTCGACTCGGTGACCGAAACCAAGATTGCCGCGCAGAACTATGACGCCGAATTCGGCATGGCGAACGCCGGCATCGTACTCACCTCCACCAAGTCGGGTTCGAACGATCTGCACGGCAGCGGCTTCGAATACCTGCGTGACAACACGCCGGGCTTCCAGACCTTTGCGCGCAATCCTTTTAACTCGGCCGAAGACGCGCAGGTCCCGCCCGTCAAGTGGAATCAGTTTGGCGGCACCATCGGCGGTGCGGTTATCAAGAACAAGCTCTTCTATTTTGGCGATGCGCAACTGACGCGGCGCCGCACGGGCTCCTCCGTGCTGACTGCGGTGCCGACCGACCGCGCCCGTACCGGCGATTTCGGTGAATATCGCTATACCGACCCCGACGGCACCGTGCACAACGCCATTTACGACCCGACCACCGGCAACCCTGACGGTACCGGACGCCTGCCCTTCGCCAATAACGTCATCCCCCAAAGCATGCTAAGCCCTCAGGCTCTGGCCATCCTGAAATATCTGCCGGCCCCCAATGCCGTGGACCAGGGCGGCACCACATTCCGTAACAACTACGCCGCCACCGGGTCCGAAAACTTCGACAGCAACCAGTGGGACACTCGCTGGGATTACTTCATCAACGACAAGTCTTCACTGTTCGGCCGCTACAGCTATGCGAGCTTCAATAAATCCGCTCCCGGCGCCTTCGGCGTGCTCCCCGGCGGACCGGCGCTCGATAACATCAACTTCGCCGGCCTTTCGGACGTTCGCAACCAGAGCCTCGCGATCGGCTACACGCGGACGTTCTCGCCGACGCTCATTAACGATTTTCGTTTTGGCTTTATGCGCTATCGTGTCCGCGTAACGCCCAACGGCCTGGGCACGCATCCGGCCACGGATGCCGGGATTCCGGGTCTCAATATCGACAACTTTTATACCAGCGGCCTGCCGGCGTTCTTTGTTCAGGGTGACGCGGGCACCAACCTCGGGTACTCGCTCGGCACCAACCAATGCAACTGCCCGCTCAATGAGCAGGAACAACAATTCCAATTTGTCGACAACATCACCAAAACCGTCGGCAATCACACCTTGAAGTTCGGCGCCGACCTGCGGCACGCCATGAATCTCCGCGTGCCCAGCGACGTACACCGCGCCGGAGAATTAACCTTCGACACCGGCTATACCGGTCTGGTCCCCGGCGCGGGCCAGGGCGTGCAGGAAGGCTTGGGCTGGGCCACGTTCATGCTGGGCGAGGTCACAAGCTTCGGCCGTTTTGTTAGCTCGTCCACCGATGCTGCCGAAAGACAGAACCGTTTCTTCTGGTACGGGCAGGATTCCTGGCGCGTTTCCCGCAAACTGCAAGTCAACTATGGCCTTCGATGGGAGATGATCTTTCCGGAATATGTGAACAAAGCCGGTAACGGCGCTCTGCCCGACCTGACCACCGGCATGATGGAGGTCTTCGGCGTCGGCAAGGTTCCCATTCATGGCCCCGTGGCCCGTAACTGGAAAAATTTCGCCCCTCG
>DATLVQ010000874.1:0-21130 GCA_035577325.1 Bryobacteraceae bacterium
GACGCGCAATATTCCGTTCGTGCCGAAGCCGTTCAGTTCTCTAACGCTCGTCGGAAAGATTCGATCAATGCTGGACAAACCCCGTGCGGCCTCGACCGTTGGGTGAGCTTTATCCCCCTACTATGCAAATTGCAGTTTGCAACCTTGCGGGCGTCCCGGACCAGGGAAGTGAATACGACCTAAACTGACCTTCTCTCGTAAATCGGTGTGGACAAATTGGCACACCCGGTTCACCAGTTGACTCACCTGAAGAGCGCGTCACATTGTAAACGATAGTTAGCTACTTTCTAATAGCACCCCATTTACGCTGCACTTAGCTGCGCGACTTGCCGTGGCCATAAAACTGTTCACCAATCATTCACGATCTCCGACATTGGACCGTTCGCCACGGCCACAAACGTTCAACGTCGAATTTTGCCATGGACTTCGACAGTACATCGTTGCCACCTGAAGAACAGCAAAAAGTCGCCAATCCGACTTCCACGGCCGAAAGCCACTCGGACCCGCGCGTCGAGGAACGTCTGGCGATTGGTACTCAAGTGCAGATCCGCTGGGAAGAGCATAAAGGTATCCAACGACAAATTCGCGTGCATGTCGTGGACGTTCGCAAATCCGAGCTCTGGGTACAGTCGGAGAGAGCAATCGCAGGCGGAACAATTGTTAATCTGTATACTGCCGGATTCGTGCCTATGGGCAGGGCCTCAGTCCGAGAATGCACGACCAGAGGTTTAGATTACAGCATTAGGTTATATGTGCCGGGTCGTTCAATGCCGGATCTTTAACCCGCGGCGAAAGGGAAATTCCAGCCGGCGATAGGCTGCGGTGGCAGACCGCTGGGAAAGCGGTGTGCGAGCCATTGAAATCGTATGCCTGACGAGTCGCCAAAAGTACCACGGCTGCCCACGGGGCTTAAACAAATGCTGTTGTGGCTTGTCGTTTGCGCGCTGGCTGCAGGAGTGGTGCTCGCCACTTTGACGTTGATCAAGTGCTGATGGCCAAGAGCAGATCTTGGCCGAGTACGCACGATACCAAGCGACAGAATGGCATTGTTGAGCCAAGTGCGTTGAATAACTCCTTTCTCCAGAACGGACACTTGTTTGGCGAAGCACGTGCTAGCTCTACTTTCTCCAAGAGGACTATGAGTTTGATGTGGGTGAGCCGCGCCAACCAAGGGCCGATCGAAGCAAATCGCAGACGCTGGAGCCGAATCCCGATTCGCTGCTGGCTTCGGCTAACGTATCCGAACCCTAGTGGCAGTGATCGTGTGGTTCGAGGCCGCGCACTTAACGTGAGTTCATCGGGAGCACTAGTACAAGCGTTGCAGCCAATCCGTATCGGCTTGCGCGTTCGCATCGTGCGTGGCGATGGTCTGCTGGTGGGGACCATGTATGTGCGGCATTGCTCGCGTCGTTTGCCACACACTTCGCGGAACGGTTTTGATCGATGCCTGAATCTCTGCTAGCTGTAGTACTGGCGCTTATCCTGGTATTCGGTACCGCCGTGGGTGTCTCGCGCCTAAGGTACGCAACGAAGGCCATTCGCGCCAACGCCGCACCCGGTAATGCGGTAGCACAAAGGGAGCGCCTCACGGAACGGGAGGATGCTCCGTGAGCGCCTCCAGCACTAGGAATTGAGGTCTCCCGGTGAACCTGGCGGTTACCCTAAGTCAGTTCGCGGGACCAGCATTGTGAAGTGCGTCCGCGAAAATACGCTCCGCATAATCGACGACACCACGGCGGCACTGAAGCGGTAGCGCCGCCGGTTAAAACGCCGCTCAGTTAATGGTGAACGTATTGGCATTCGACGGTGTGCCGGCACTGTCGCCATTCGGCGTGTCGACGCGAACGACGCGCGCCCCCTTGGCGGCGCTGGCTGAAATCTGCACGCTGCAAGTCACCTGTGTGCCGGCTCCGTTCACTTGAATACCGCCGACTTTGACATCGTCGTTGCCCGATGAGCCATGGCCCATCCCGGTGGGCTTGTTGAAGTCGATGCTGGTCGCGCCAGTCAGGTTCGTTCCGGTAATCGTCAACGTCAACGTAGAGCCTGCGCTGGCGCTCGAGGGGCTGAGCCCGGTGACGGCAGGCCCGTTGGTCGCCTGATCGTGGTCATCGTGATTGTCCACACCGCCACCCGCCATTTCATTTTCGGAGCGCACGCCGTTCACACGTCCATCGACCTGGTTGGAGTTCAGGTCAACGAGCACGATGTCGCCGCTGCCCTCGCTCGTGACCAACAGCAGCTTATCCAGTGTGTCGATGGCCAGCGCGCGCGCCCCCATATCGACCTTCACCTTCGTCGTGGTGAACGTGACGTTGCCGCTGCCATCAACCGAGATCGGCGCGATGGTGATCGAGCCCCCGGACTGATTGGCGAAATAGGCGGTCGTGCCCCATACCGCCAGGTCGCTCGATCCGCCGCTGCGATCGGGGTTGACGGCAATCGATGTGAATGTCCCGGTCGTCAGATTCAGAACAAGCACTTTGCCAGTCGGCCCGGCGCTTGGCTCGGTGATTAGGGCCACGCCCAGCGAGGCGATCACCTGGATTGCCGCCGGACGCGCGTTGGCGTCGAGTGTTATCGTCACGGGTGCGGCGGCGAGATTCGTCAAGTCGATGACGCTGACCGTTCCCGCGTCTTGATTGGTCACATAGGCCTTGTTGGTGGCCGAGTTGATACTGACGCCGCGCGGACCGCGCTGAACGTCCACGGTGCCGGTGACCGTTTTGGCCGTCAGGTCGATCACGGAGACATTATCCGTTTCCTGATTGACCACGGCGGCGAGGTTGCCGTTGATGGCCACGCTCGAAGGACCGCCGCCTACCGTAACTTCGGCAAGTACGCTGTACGCCGCCAGATCGAGAATCGCAGCCATGCCACGGCTGCGCTCGGCCACGACTGCGAGCGTTCCATCGCTATTCACGGCCGCCGCCGCGGGTCCAGCGCCGTCGGTCAGCGCGATCGTCTTAATTACCTTCCCCGCTTTGATGTCGATGACGCGGACCACATCGTCATTCTCATCGGTCAGCAGCGCTAGGCTCGTGTTCGGGATGTACGCCAGAGCCGCGATTTCGCGACTCCGTTTGGTGTTCTCCTTCTGGGGAGGATCGTCGCCCTGGCCCTTATTGGGCAGGATCACCACCTCCACAATGTTGCTGGTCTTTCCGCCAGCGGTGATGGAAACTTCGACGCGGCCTGCGCCTGCCAGTTGCGGCGTCAATTGTACGTTGATCTGCTGCAGTCCCGGACAGCACGGTGCGTCTCCGTAAAACTGGACTGTCACCGTTACGCCGCCGATGGTCACCACAGGCACGCTCGAAAGATCCAGGCCAGTAGCGTAGATGGCCAGATAAGTGGGATTCCCTGCTGTAGTCACGCTGAACGGCTGGAGCGCAAAAGTCACGGCGTTCTGGATAGCGCCATCGCCCGTACCGCTGCTGCTCATTGAGAAAATTCCGGGCGTGGATGGCCCGAGAACAATATTCTTGGTAAATGTTCCGGTAGGCGACGTCAACGTCAGGATCGCCGCCCCAGTCGGAATCGCAGGATCGATGCGCGAGTTCACCTGCCTCGGCGAGACATAAAACAGTGGCAGAGCGACGTTGCCGATCTTCACGGTTACGCCGCCCAGGGTGGTTGGCAGGAGAGCTGGATCGGTGGCCGCCGCTGTCGTGTTCGCCAGATTTGGTCCCAGAATAGAAATGATGCTCCCCGGAGCCAAAGTCGTGTCGTCCAGAAACGATGCAGCGTTAACGACTCGTATGTTCGTCGAGTCCGCATGTAATACTTGCCAGGCGAGCAACACTGCAATGGTCATTTTTTTCACAATGTCCCCCAAGTAACACCGTAAATTCTTGTAAGCCTTTTCTCAGCAGGCAATTTAGTTTCCAGCAGAGTAGCTGGTGTGGCAAGGTTGACGATAGTTATGTGCGGGCCATCTACTGCCTTCCATTGCTTTATCTTGCAAGTGCGCCAATGTGTTGGCGGCGATAACGGGTTGTGAATTCATGAGACATCTTGGGCCACGGGTGTTTCTGTTTGCCTCGATGCCCCTGCTGGCCGTATCAGAGGGTACCCTCGCAGAGTTTGACCAAACCTAGGCGCCAGCCAGCCGGGGTTTTGTCGGGTCATAAAAAAGGGACTGAAGCCCCCATTTGGGCCAATCGGCGGCTTTTCCATCCGGCTGTGGAAACAGCGTTCGGCCAGACCGAAATCTACAGTTGGCGCATCGACACCGCATCGCCCCCAAAGTTTGCCTGGGTCGGCAGTAAGTGACGTGACGGACCGGTCAGGTCACTGGCTAGGTGGGGCGACGTTGAGCCACTTCAATTGAACACGGCGTTATCTATCATTATCGTTAGCTATTTCGTCATCGTTAGCTATTTCGTCCCGACCATGCCCCCCGCAGCCCAGTCTCGGCGCCATCGCCATTCCATCGCCTTTCGCGATTGATCGCAGAATTCGCTTGCTTCTTTGGCGCACCTGAGTGATCGATGTCGTGACCGCGGTGATCAACCGCAGAGGAGAAGCTACGATGATGACGCTTACTACCGAAGAACAAACCGCCCAGGCCGGCGCCGGAACTGCCCCTGAGCCGAAAGCCACCACGAAGGCCAACGTCGCGCCACGGAAGCCCCACGTTACGCCGTCCAAGGCCAAGTCGGCCAAGAAGACCACCCCAGCCAAGAAGGGCGCGAAAGCCGCCAAGGGTGCCAAGACCGCGACGAAGCCGACCGGTGCGCGCGAGGGGAGCAAGACCGAAAAGGTTCTCGACCTGCTGAAACGATCAGTCGGCGCGACAACGAAAGAACTGATGAAAGCGACCGGTTGGCAACCGCATTCCGTTCGCGGCTTCCTCTCAGGCACTGTACGCAAGAAGATGGGGCTGGCCGTTACATCCACCAAGGGCGAAGACGGTGAGCGCAGCTATTCGATCAAAGCCTGAACCAAAACCAACACTGCTTTCTTCCTGCCGCCGGATTCGAACCCCGGCGGCTTTTCTTCTTCTCTGCTCCCGTTGGTTAGATCTCGACCTCTTCCGCTGGCTGGAGAACGGATCGGACGACGAGTGTGATCCCGCCGCCGCCGGGCGCGCTTTGCTCCTGCTTCTGCCGATCGCCGAAGACCGTAGGATTCCGGCCCTTCAGCATGAAGATCAGCAGCGTGTCGCTATACTCCCGCACGGCTGCCGGGATACCGATGGGCTTTCCTGCTGAGTCCCGCTTAACGCTGCCGTCTGGATTCTGCACCACATCAATCGCACGCTTCCCCCCGTGAAATATCGGCTTGCTGACGCCTTCGTGTGCCCGGCGCACCGCCTCGGCCTCCAGCACATCCACCCCTTGCATCCGTGCGATCTCGAACGCCGCGGCGTAATCCGGGTCGTTTTTGAGCCAGAGATAGTGACTGGTCCGATCCACTCTAGCGATTTCCGCCGCACGTACCACGCTCGCAGTGCTCGCCATCGCAGCCAAGAAAGCCCTCTTTTTTGGATGTCGAATTTTGTCGAAAGCATCGGACCTATAGGACATTGTGCGCCTCTTCCTTTAGGGCGTCCTGGTTCTCGCGACTCTCGATCAATCGCAATTCAGCGGACCAGTCGGCAAGTGCCATGCACAACCCTTCTACGTCGGGATGACCGGCCAGGAGCTGAGCCTCGATTTCCGCAATCTCCTGGCGGCAGCGCTGGATTCATGCCGCCTCCTTGCGCCGCTCCTGCGCGATCTCGTCGAACCTCCGGCCGTCACCGTCAAGCGTGGCCTGCTTACCGGTCAACTGCTGCCAGCGCGCGACGACGACATCGACGTACTTCGGATCAAGCTCGAGGCCGTAGCAGACACGCTCGGTCAATTCCGCAGCGGCGAGCGTCGTACCAGAGCCCAGGAACGGGTCGTACACCAGTTCGCCACGCCGGAGGTGGTTCAGAATCGGCCGCCGCATCAGCTCGACTGGCTTTTGCGTCGGATGATCGAACTTGTCTTCGTCCGATCCGCTCATGATGAACTTCGGCGACGGCGAATCCCAGATCGTCGAGTTCTCGCCTGCCTTGCCGTACCACCTCGCGTTTTTCTTCCGGACGAACCAACAGGGCTCGTGCTGGAACCAGTACAGCGTTCTTGTGAGCACTGTCCGCCCTTTGTTCCAAATAATCTGCTGGTGGTGCAGGAACCCGATTCGAAGCAAGCCGTCGAGCACTTCGCGGGTGAACTTCGATGCGTGCCAGACATAGGCCGCCTCGAGGCTCGGCACCAGTGCGAATGCGTCTGACCAGTCGGCTCGCGTGTCGCCGGAAATCGTGGTTTCAGTGTGGCCCGCCGTGCGCTTTTTCATGTAACTGGCCTCGGCCGGCCCGCAGCCATTCAGTCCAGCGCGATCGCGCCACTCGGAATCCAGTTCAATTCCATAGGGCGGGTCGGTGACCATTAGCCGCGGCTTATGCTCGGCGAGCAACCGGGCGACAACTTCCGCGCTGGTCGCGTCGCCGCACAGCACTTTGTGCGGGCCTAAGAGCCACAGGTCACCCGGGCGGGAAACGGGCGAATCGGGTAGCGGCGGAGTCGCGTTTGCTCTCTCGTCGTCTTCCAGCGCCAGTAGGCCATCGATCTCGCCGGGATCGAATCCGGTGAGATCGAGATTGAAGGCGGACTCTTTCAGTTCCTGCAATTCGAGGGCGAGAAGCTCCTCATCCCAGCTGGCCCACGTCACGGATCGATTCACCAGCAATCGAAAGGCTTTGACCTGCGCCGGCGTCCACTCGTCGCAGAGGATCACCGGGACCTCGGTGATGCCCAACTTGCGCGCGGCCTTCAGGCGCAGATGACCATCGACGACCTCACCGTCGCTGCGGGCGAGTACCGGGATCTTGAACCCAAACTCGCGGATCGACGAGCACATGCGATCCACGACAGCGTCATTATTGCGCGGGTTGCGGGCATAGAAGATTAGCCGGTCGATGGGCCACAGCTCGACATGGCTCGGTGGCGTTCTGGACGGTTGGATCGCGCGTTTAGATTGAGTCGTAGCCATTAGCTCGGTGCACTGCAAGCTGGATTGTAATGTACATTCGCGACTTTGTAAAACGCTGTAATATATGTAGTTATTCGTTGCTCAGAACTCCTCATCGTGACTAGCAATCTCCGATACGCTCCGCGATCGCTCGCGGCGACATCACCGCGGGACAGGTAGGACGCGATGGAGCAGCCCTCATCCTGGCAGGAGATTCGCGCCAAATTCCTACAGGGCGCGGTTGATTATCCGGATTTGTTTGCTCACTGGGAATCCCGCGAGGAGCTATGGACTCTGTTACGCGGACCTGAACGTGAACCCGCCGATTCGGAGTCTGTGCGTTTATTCAAGGAGACAGCCCGTCTTGCGGTTGGTCTATTGAAGAAGTTGCTGACCGGCAAGCCTTCATGGCATCTTTGGCTTGATCTACTGCGGGAAGAAAAACGCGGCTTCCGCCGGATACCGCAATTTCGCCATTGGCGCGGCGGTGCGTCCGTCGAAGAGTTTATGGAATCGGGCGCCATACCGTCCGACGCCATCTTGACAGAAAACGGAGATATCACGAACGTGTTCAGTGAGTCTGCCGAGTTTTGTGCCGACATGGGCAGTCTGGTGCCGGACATTGCAGGCTCATCGAAGGGTGTTGTGCCGGAGCCATGTGCAAATTCGATTCCTGCCCAGATTGCGGAATCCATGAAGCACCCACAGGATCCTATTCCTGCCGCGGAACCCAGGACGGAAGACGCCAAAGAGGAGCGCAAGGCAGTCCTAAGTTGGGAGGAAGTCGAAATCACATTTCTCAGTGACGAACGCGTTCAAATCGCTACCAGTAGTGACACAGAAACGCGGAACTATGCCGAATTCGGTTTTGAAGATGGCAGGACCAAGAGTCCCAACCTGGCATGGGTGACGCTCCGCGCGCTCGCGGAGCTGAATGGGACAATCCGACAAGCGAAGGACAGCGACTGGGCTGCGGTGGAGAAGCGGATGCAGGAGATTCGGAGGGTGTTTCGGAAGCACTTCAATCTGAGCGGCGATCCGATTCCGTTCGTTGAAGGCACCGGCTATCGAGCGCGCTTCAAGATCAGCTGCGCTCCCTCGTTTAAAAGTTGAGTCCTCGAATTTTCGCCAACACAAAACAATAATCTTTCAATTTGTTTTTGCCCAGCCGTCAATGGTCTACGGGAGTTTTCGCCGAAAACCCCCGTCCCACGCCGAATTTTCGCCCCATAAGGGCGTATGAACACTTCACCACTGAGCAAACCGAAGATCGCCACCGAGCAAGAATTAGAAACTCTTCTGACAGAGCACGAGTATGCCTCCATCACCAAGCGCAGCGTCGCAAGCGTACGCCGTGATCGGCTTCTGAAACAGGGCTGTCCCTACGTCAAGCTTGGGGCGCTCGTTCGTTATCGCCCCGAGGACGTGAGGGCGCATATCGAGCATAACTTGCGGCGCCCTTCCACCGGCAATCAGGGGGGCGGAGGTGCAGAATGAATGCCGTCGGGCCATCTGCGTGTTGCGTGCCGTCATTGGGCGGGCCGCTGAGCGAGGCGGATTATGCAAAGCTCGAACGCTCGTGGATTCCGCGCGAACTGGCCAACCAGGCGGTGCTTCGGCGCGTTACGAGCGCGGAAGGCGCTTCGATCATCGGAAGAAGAGACAACGGCTGCTATTCGGGGATTATCTTTCCATACGTTTGGCCTGGCGAAGATTACATTCGCGAATATTGGCTACGCCGCGATCAGCCTGAAGTTCAATACGACGGCGACGGTCGCCCGAAGGAGAAAGGCAAATACCTTGGTCCCCCTGGACGAGGGAATCTAGTCTACTTCGTTCCCGGCACGTCCGCAGACCTGCTCGGTGATTTGCGTGTACCCATTGCCATCACCGAAGGTGCGAAAAAGACACTCGCACTTCATCGTCTTTCTTATCACGAGCAAAAGGAAGGCGCCGACCTTCCCCGATTTCTTGCTGCCGGACTCGGAGGCGTCTGGTCATTTCGAGGAACGGTTGGAAAGGTAGTGGGCATGGATGGCTCACGCCGCGATGAAAAGGGTTGGATACCGGATTTGGCACGCGTGACGTGGGCCGGCCGGCGCGTTTACATCGTTTACGATTCGAACGTTCACACCAACCCCAAAGTCGGAGCAGCTCGCGTTGAACTCACGTCCGAATTGATGCATCGCGGCGCGCAGGTCTTGTGGGTGAATCTACCTTCGCTGCCTGGGAGGCCCCGTGATTAATGGTGTCGATGATCTCTTGTCCGAATGGGGACCCGATCGAGTGTTGGCGCTGTTCGAGCATGCTGAGCCCGCGCTAGTTAAGGACCATGAACCTGCCCAAGCAGCACGTCTGATCGAACTTGCCAATGACATACAACTCTTCCATACGCCAGACGGTAGCGCGTTTGCCCGGGTTGCGGTCGATGAGCATTATGAGACCTGGCTCCTTCGCGGCAGCAGCTTCCGGCGTTTGCTGGTCTTGCGGTTCTATCAGGCTTGCCGTAAACCGCCTGGATCGCAAGCGCTACAGGACGCGATTGGAGTACTGGAAGCAAGAGCCCAATTCGAATCACCCCAAGCCACTTTGCCACTCCGGGTGGCGGAATTCCAAGGTCGAATTTACTTTGATCTATGCAACCCCGAATGGCAAGCGGTGGCGATCAGTTCCGAAGGGTGGCAGATGATAGACAATCCTCCGGTCATGTTTCGGCGGGCCAAGGGGATGCGACCTCTCCCGCTGCCCACAGCAGGAGGATCGATCAACCTGCTGAGAAGCCTTATCAATGTTGGCAGTGACGAAAACTGGATCCTTTGCATCTCCTGGCTCGTCGCAGCTTGTCGGGCCAAGGGGCCCTATCCGATTCTCATTTTGCAAGGCGAGCAAGGATCAGCAAAGAGCACGATGGAAAGAGTTCTCCGACGGATTCTTGATCCATCGGTTGCGCTCGTACGCACGCCGCCCCGGGAAGATCGCGATTTGCTCATCGCCGCGAACAACTCCTGGGTAATTGCCTACGACAATCTGTCCGGTATTCCGCAGTGGCTATCTGACTCACTTTGCAGGCTGGCAACGGGCGGAGGATTTTCAACCCGCGAGTTATACACCAATTCCGATGAGGTCTTCTTCGATGTCATGCGGCCAGTGATCTTGAACGGGATCGATCATCTCGCAGAGCGGGCTGACCTGGCAGACCGGGCATTGATTCTGAATCTGCCCCATATCCCGGACAACGATCGCAAGGACGAGGAGCACCTGTATGACGATTTTGAGAGGGCGCTACCGCAGATTCTCGGTGCATTATTCACAGCGGTTAGCGTTGCTATCAAGCGCATGCCACAAATCAGGCTCGCTACCATGCCGCGGATGGCTGACTTCGCCATTTGGGCCACAGCAGCAGAACCAGCACTGGGGCTATCCGAAGGATCTTTCATGGACGCTTATCGTGGGAACCGGGCTGACACCATCCAGGAAACGGTCGAAGCCGATGTGGTCGGCACGGCGATTCTCGCGCTGATGGGCCAACTTGACGTATCGATCGGAGCGCTGGATTGGGAAGGAAGCTGTAAAGAGCTCAAGTTTGAACTGGAGAAATTCACCGACGAAGCGGTCAAGAAATCGCGCGTCTGGCCGCAAACGCCGCGTGCCCTGTCCAGTCGCTTGAGGCGGCTCGTTACCTTCCTTCGGGAATCTGGGATCAACATCACTTTTCACGGAAAGGGCGCCAAGGGACAACGGACCCTGAGCATTACGAGAACAATGGCGCCTTGCACCGCCACTAACGCCACCTCCGCCGCGGCAGATCCGGTTTCTTCGGTGGATCAGCTAGTTGCGAGCGAGCAAACAGGTGGCGGTACAGCGGCCAAGGAGGTCGATGAACCGTCTTTGCTACCGCCTCCCGCATCGGCCTTTCATAACCCATTTCATCCCAATACGCAGAAAACGGCGAACGGCGGTGGTGGCGAAGGTGGCGGTTGCAAACATAGCCAATCTGCAGGGGCGGAGTTGACTTCCTCGGACGAGCACGCGCCTAATGTCATGCTTCGGTCGAAGGCGCCTGACCTTCGGAGCACGCCGAAAACCTAAGAGCTTGGAAGATGGCAGTCTACAAACGCGGCCGCGTCTGGTGGTACAAGTTCACCTGGAAAGGTGAACCGATCCGGGAGAGCACCAAGCAGACGAACAAGCGGGCCGCCGAACAGATCGAAGCCGCACACAAAACGAGTCTGGCCAAAGGCGAGGTCGGAATTCGAGAAAAGAAACCTGTCCCCACCGTCGCACAATTCGCCGCAAACGACTTTCTACCGTATGTACGGAACCGTTTTGCTGCGAAAACCACTACTTTGGACTACTACGAGATTCAAGTGAAGCACCTCACAGGTAATGCCCCCTTGGCGGAAGCGCCGATTGATGCTGTAACGAATGAGGTGATTTCCGGATTTGTGACGAAGCAGCGAAACGCTGAGTACCAAACTTCTAGCATCAATCGCGCACTTCAGGTGCTTCGCCGAATGCGGCGGCTTGCCGTTGAATGGGGCCATGCGGAAAAGGCCGTATCGCCGATTTCATTGTTGCCGGGCGAACGGCGGCGGGAACGTGTCTTGAGCGGTACCGAAGAGGCAGCCTATCTGAAGGCGGCACAAACCATCGGCGACAGCATACTGGAGCGCTACAGTCTGGCACTTGAGGGAATCCGGGCAACCCAACGGGGCAAACATCCAACTAAACCCGAAGATCCGTTCCTGCTACGGGATGTCGCTACCGTCCTGCTTGACTGTGGGCTGCGTCCCGAAGAGTGTTATCGACTTCGATGGGATGAGGTTCGCGACGGAGCGTGTCACATCCCGTTTGGGAAGACGGCGAGCGCGCGGCGCTCAATACCATTTCCCAACAGGGTAGCGGCTCTGCTTGAAATGCGAAGGTCTGTCGCGAATTCTGAGTGGGTGTTCCCGGCTTCAACGAAGAGCGGGCATATCGGACAATCCTCATTGAAGAGGCGGCACGCGAAAGCCTGTGCCCTTGCCGGCCTCGAACACTTGCCACCGTATACATTCCGGCATACCTGCCTGACGCGCTGGGCGTCACACATGGACCCATACACGTTGGCTTATTTCGCGGGGCATCGTGATTTCGGTACAACGCGACGGTACGTCCACCCGAACCTCGAATCAGGAAAGGCAGCCATGGAGCGGGCACATGCGGCGCAGGGTGGGTACAAAAATGGGCACACTGCCGATTCGAATAATCTTGGAGAGGGCCGAGCAGATAGCCGCAACTTGCTAACAACGAAAGGTTTGGACTGGTACGCCCGAGTGGATTCGAACCACCGACCTTTTGCTCCGGAGGCAAGATGTCATGCCGTATCTTATTGAGTCCACGTTGACGGTGAGGCACATAGTGACACGTATTCGCCCACACTGAGCGATATTTGGTCCCCTAATTGGTCCCCCTGTTTGTTTACGGGACATCAACGAGCGCGGGCCGGCCGGCTCAAGGCGAATTCGACGTAAGAAGGCTGCGGTCCGTTCCGGACGGACAGGCTGGTTGGCAAGAAGTTCTGCAGTGAAATCGGGCCTAGCGGGGTCTGTTCCCGCTGGGCCCGTCGTATTTGATCCCTGGACACAAATAGTGCTCAAGCGCGAGTCGGCCTCGCCGACCGTGACGGTGCATTCAATTTCAACCCACAAGCCGAGCGGCGAGCGATTACACGGGATTCAGTATTTTTGCGAGGCATCACATGACAACGATGAGGTTCTTACAGCTTTCCAGACCACGCCAGGTCCTGATTCGTTTCTGCCAAATGGTCAATTATGGGTCCATCCTTAACCTGTCTGTGAACGAGGGCGAAGTCTGTATCGACAATCTTGGTGACGTGACCCTCGATGTCAGGTTAGACGGCGACGTCGGCAAACGGCACGAGCTTGAACTCACAGATTTTGCTTTGCCCGTTGAAAGTTGCCGTCTGCTTGCTCAGATTGACTCACTGAAAAGCGGGGTGATCGAACGGATAGTCGTCCACGATGGCATCCCGCGCCGAGTGGTGCTGCGCGCGGCCTTTCCGGCGGTGCGCAAATGAATAAACCGCCAACATCGCGTGCAGGCTCGCCCGTCGAAATCTCAATTCCGGATGATCTCATTGAGCGCGATCAATGGGTTCTGTGGCGGTACGAGGAACGAAACGGACGCGCGACGAAAGTCCCCTATCACGCAGGTCGAAAACGTGCCAGCAGCACCGACCCCCGCACTTGGGCAGACTTCGAAAGCGTCCTCTCAGAGTGGCGAAGCGCACCGAACTGGTATGCCGGTCTAGGCTTCGTGTTCTCTCCCGATGATCAGTTTTGCGGGATTGACCTTGACGACTCGCTTGACGCTGAAGGCAGCCCCAAACCGTGGGTGCGCGGGATTGTGGAGCGGTTCAGTGATACGTATATGGAGATCTCCCCGAGCGGCATGGGCCTGAAGATTTGGGTGCGTGGGGCAGTGCCCGCGAACCTGGCAGGTGTAAGCGTCGGCGACGGCCAAATCGAGATATACGACCACGCGAGATACTTCGCTGTGACCGGTCGAATCTTTCGGGGCGCCCCATTGGAGATCGAAGACCACTCAGCCGATTTGCGGGCTCTCTACGAGCACCTGACTCGGCCCAAGAAGTGCCCCTGGCCGCTGCAACCCCTGAGCGGCGGTCGAATCCCGTACGGCCAGCAACACAGCACCCTCGTGTCGATCGCGGGAACGCTCCGGGCGCGCCGCGTGTGCGACGAGGCAATCGAAGCGTGTCTCCAACTCATAAACACTCAACAATGCGAGCGACCCGGGCCACCGGAAAACATCGCACGAATTGTCAGAAGTTCACGGCGTTGGGGAGCGATGGTATGAGCGCGGAACCTGCGGTGCCCCCGGAGTGGTTAGCGGGGCTCGGACAGCGAGCCGGATTGTCTCCGCCTGGGACTGAGCCAATCGCCGAACCCGGCGGCAATTGGCGAGATCGGCTCATCAAGAACCAGAAAGGGAGCCCAATTGCCTGTCTCCAAAACGCGCTGGTTGCCCTCGAGCACGGTCCCGATTGGCAGGGCGTCCTACACTTCAACGAAAGCGCCTTGCACGTCGTCGCGAAAGCAGCGCCGCCGTGGGACTCGCGCACGGTTCCTTTTGTCTGGCGTGATGATGACGACGTCCGTGCGGCAGCGTGGATGCAACGGCAGGGCATCATGGTGTCCAAAGAGATCGCCGGGCAGGCAATCCAGACAATCGCGCGAGAATTTCCCTTCCATCCGATCCGTGAGTACTTGAACGGGCTGGTTTGGGACAAAATACCGCGCATCAATGATTGGCTGACGCTGTACATAGGTGTGGACCCTTCAGAATACGCTCGGGCGGTCGGCGCGAAGTGGCTCATTGGCGCGGTGGCTCGAATCTTTCAGCCGGGCTGCAAGAACGATACCTGCTTGGTCCTCGAAGGTCCGCAGGGCCTACTCAAGAGTACGGCACTGAGGACGCTCGCTCATCCCTGGTTCACGGACGAGATCGCTGATCTGGGTACAAAGGATGCGGCACTGCAAGTGCGTGGCGTGTGGATCATCGAATTGGCCGAGTTGGACGCGATGGGGCGCCCCGAGGCGAGCCGAACGAAAGCGTTCATGAGTCGGTCAACAGATCGCTACAGGCCCCCTTACGGTCGACACTTGGTTGAAGTGCCCCGAGAAAGCGTTTTCGCGGGCACGGTGAATCACGATGCCTACCTCAAAGACGAAACTGGAGGCCGGCGTTTCTGGCCGGTGGAATGCGGAACCATAAGAATCGACGAGCTTCGCCGTGACCGCGACCAGCTCTGGGCGGAGGCGCTCGTCCGTTTTCGCGCCCGTGAGACTTGGTGGATCGATTCAGCGGAGTTAAGTGCATTGGCCGCGGAGGAGCAGGAGCGGCGCTATGACGAAGATGCCTGGCAACCGCTCATAGAGAAGTGGGTCGAAGGCCGTGAACACGTCACCCTTGAGCAGATCCTCCGCGATTGCCTCGACAAGCAACCTCGCGATTGGACTCACGGAGATAAGACGCGCGTCGCGCGTTGTCTCCGCGCGATCGGCTGGATGAGGAAACGCGCACCGAAAGATGATCAGGGCCGGCGCGAATGGAGATACTGTCCTGGTCCCGGCCTGAGGAGCGCTGTCCCACTCACGTCGTGAGACGGGACGCGGCATCCGATTGATTCGCGGGCGTCTGGCCCAGTGTCCCATCTGTCCCAAGCGGATTGCATCTACATGTGAGAAGCGCATAGGAGCACACGATGCTGTACACATGTGACCAATTGGGACTGACTGGGACACTGGGGACCAGGCGTTCAAGAACATATAGTTCCGCGCCGTCAGCTAACATGGACACGACTGGGACAAACCGGGACCCTATTCGTAGAGGACGGTGGCGCGCGAATGTTCTATTTTCAAAACTCGATAATCGAAGTAGAATAAGCTGATAGGTCGGTTCGACTGGCCGGCGCAAAAAAGCGCACCTTCCGAAGGACCCTCACGAAACTATTCGGAAGGTACGTGTATGCTCACGCATCCCGCGGCGCAGCGCATTGAGCACTGGCCGCTCGACAAGCTCATCCCTTACGCCCGGAATCCCCGGACACACTCTGACGCCCAGGTTGCACAAATCGCCGCCAGCATCGCAGAGTTTGGGTTTAACAACCCGATTCTTGTGGACAGCAGTGCCGGCATCATCGCCGGCCACGGCCGCCTCCTGGCCGCCCGGAAGCTGCAGCTCAACCAGGTTCCGGTAATTGTTCTCGATCACTTGAGCGAGGCACAGAAGCGAGCTTACGTCCTGGCTGACAATCAACTCGCTCTCAACGCCGGTTGGGACGAAGAACTACTTCGCATCGAGCTTGCAACCCTGCAGCAAGAAGACTTCAACGTCAACCTGATCGGCTTCGAGGATGCGGAACTGGAGCGGCTGCTCTCGCAGGATTCTCCGCATGGGCTGACCGACGAAGACGCGGTTCCCGACGTTCCCAAGGATCCGGTCACCCGGGCTGGGGACCTGTGGCAGCTCGGACCCCACCGTGTCCTCTGTGGAGATGCGACATCAAGCGAAGCCGTGCAGCGCCTTTGCACCGCAGGTCCAAGCCGGCAACAGCCGTTCCTTATGGTGACGGACCCGCCATATGGGATCGAACTTGATTCCGAGTGGAGGGATCGAGCTGGACTGAATGGCTGCGGGCCTGCCGAGGCCAGCTACATGAAGCACCGGACTCAGGGCCACACCAATACCTCGATCTCGTCGGATACGCGCGCTGATTGGTCAGAGGCATTTGAATTGTTGCCGGGCCTTCAAGTTGCCTATGTGTGGCACGCCTCGAAATTCACCCGGGAAGTCCTGGACGGGCTGCTGCGCATTGGCTTTCTTCACCATCAGCAAATTATTTGGAATAAAGGCCGGACCGTTCTCACAAGAACGCACTATTGGTTTCAGCATGAGCCGGCGTGGTACGTGCGAAAGAAGAACGCCCCGTGGTACGGGAAAGCCGGTGAGAATTCCACGGTGTGGGACTCGCCATCGCCGAAATTCATCATGGGATCTTCCAAGGAGGAAAAGTTTGACCATCCTACCCAAAAACCCGTGGAGCTGATGCGCCGGCCGATTCTGAACCACACCAAGCGAGGGGAATTGGTCTATGACCCGTTTCTCGGTAGCGGCACAACGCTAGCGGCGGCTGAGACCACCAGCCGTGTCTGCTATGGCCTCGAGCTAGATCCGAAATACGTTGACGTTATCGTCAAGCGCTGGCAAAGCTTCACGGGGCAGAGGGCGACACTCGAAATGGCTGGACGCACGTTTGACGAGATCGCACAGGAGCGTCTCAAGGAGCAGGCATGAATAGCGCGTTGCCGCCGGGAGATCGCGGAAATCGAGGCCCAGATCGTGGCCGGGCATCCGGATGTGGAAGGTCTGTGCCTGGCGCTGGCCGACTGGTCAGCCGAGCTGAGGATCATCAACGGAAGCATGGCAAATGAGACACGGAGGCCGGTGAAGGGTAATATTTCCCGTTTATAAAACTATGGCAGGCAGGCCCAAATTCGAACCCACCGAAGTGGACCGGCACCTCGTGAAAACGATGGCCCGGACCGGAGTTCCGCACACAACCATCGCCAGGTGCCTAGGAAAGAACGGCATCGACGAAAAGACTCTACGTCGGCACTTCCGCCGGGAACTCGATGTTTCTGCCGACATCGCCAACGCGATGATTGCGGGCGTGCTTTACAGCGCCGCGCTCAAGGGCGAGCCGTGGGCCGTGTGTTTTTGGCTGAAGTGCCAGGCCGGCTGGAAAGAAAAGCAGCAGGTTGAACACAGCGGGCCGAATGACGGCGGCATCACGCTCGTGGTGCGCTCGGTGCTGCAGCCGGCTGAAGAGGTGGAGTAGATTATGCCCCGAAACGAACAACGCCGCCAAATACCTGCTCGTCGGCGCGAGGGGGGGCGGGACGGCAGGGACGGTAGTGGGGTCTTAGCGTGGAGATGACCGACCCATTCGACGCGGTCTTCGAAGTGATATCATCCGATGTCATGAGCGAGGTGATCGGAATAGTCGGGCCAGGCCCCGAGTTTGAGCGGATCGGCGTGGCGAACGGCGGTTTCTGGTACGCACGTCAATTCATGACGCTTTTGGGATACGAGAACTACAACAATTTCCAGAAACCGATTGGTCGCGCCATAAACACTTTCACTACCCTAGAGATTCCAATTTCGGATGGGTTCATACAGACCGAACGTTTGATTGACGGAGTACCTTGCTCAGACTACAAGCTCACTAGGTTTGCCTGCTATCTGATCGCAATGAACGGCGATACCCACAAGCAGGAGGTAGCCGCCGCCCAATTATACTTTGCCTCCATCGCAGAAGCCATTAGACAGATCCACTCTAATTCTGAGAACGTTGCCCGCGTACAGATTCGAGACGATCTTTCCCAGAAAGAACGAACGCTCAGCGGGGTAGCCAAGGCGGCTGGGGTGATCTCTGAGCGCTACGGGCTATTTCACAACTCCGGGTATCGCGGAATGTACGACATGGATTACGGGAGGCTGTGCGAGAGGAAAGGGATTCCAAGCGGTCGCACGCTGCTCGATTTCATGGGGAAGCAGGAAATGGCCGCCAATCTGTTCAGGCTAACGGAAACTGAAGCCAAGATAAAGAACGATGGCATTCGCGGCCAGCAATCTCTAGAACGAGCAGCACATTCTGTTGGCGCGATGGTCCGACGCACAATGCTCAACGCCAGTGGAGCTGCGCCTGAAAATCTGCCAATAGCGGAAGACATCAAGAAGGTCCGCACGAAACTCAAGAAGGCTGGCCGTGAATTGACCAAGATAGACATCACCAAGGCTCCAAAGTTATCGGACTAGTTCGGCCACTGTCCAAACGTGATCCGTGATCCCGGCCGCCATCGCTGGCGTGATCCTCAGGGAGCTGTGGACCCTGCAAACACGCGGCGGGCCATGCCGATCGAGCCATAAACCAGGTGTTTTTTGTTCAAGTGAGCACAATTCAAATCTCACGCGAAACCATCTCCAACATGACAGCAAGGGCGCGTCCTGACGGTACGGTGCCGATCACGGCGCAAAAACGCATTTAGCAAACGAGTTAAACAGCGATGAACCTTCGAGGAAGAAAAAAAAGCCGCCGGGGTTGAACCCGGCGGCAGGAGGAAAGCAGTTTCGTTTAGTTCAGGCTTTGATCGAGTAGCTGCGCTCGCCATCCTCGCCCTTGGTAGACGTGACGGCTAGGCCCATCTTCTTGCTTACCGTACCCGAGAGGAACCCGCGGACCGAATGCGCCTGCCAGCCGGTCGCTTTCATGAGCTCCTTGGCGGTCGCGCCGCCCGATCGTTTCAGCAGGTCCAGGACCTTCTCGGTCTTGCTCCCCTCGCGGGCGCCGATCGGCTTCTTAGCAGTCTTGGCGACCTTGGCGGTCTTAGCGCCCTTCTTTGCTGGAGTGGTCTTCTTGGCCGACTTGGCCTTGGACGGCGTAACGTGGGGCTTTCGTGGCGCGAAGTTGGCCTTCGTGTTGGCTTTCGGCTCAGGGGCTGTTCCGGTGCCCGCCTGGGCGGTTTGTTCTTCGGTGGTGAGCGTCGTCATCGTAGTTTCTCCTCTGCGGTTGATTACCGCGCGGTCACGACATGGATCACTCCGGTGCGCTTGAGAAGCAAGCGAATTCTGCGATCAATTGCGAAAGGCGATGGAATGGCGATGGGGCCGACCCGTCTGCGGAGAAGAGCGTGGTCGCGACGAAATAGTGTCCGTTAATGGCGAATAACGCTTCCTTTTCCGCATCAGCATTAACTGGATTTTGCGCCGATAATAGGCGGAGAAGTGTAGACTGGCTCTACTCAAGCGCGGAAAGCACAGATGCTAGCGTGCCCTATATCCCGGCGGAGCGGCCCGTCGCAGACCGCATCCGCAGTCCTCGTGGAGCTCGGGCTAATATAGTTTTTCCGGTCGATGATAAAGCTCTTATGAAAAGAAGGTAAAGAGTAAGCCGATATGAGTGGTGCGGAAAGCGGGTGTGGGCGTTTGTACGGACACCCTGGGCAGTACGAAGGAATCCAGGGATCGGGCGCTTCGTTTCACTTTCCGAGAATCTCGGATGTAAAAGCGAGCCGGCAAGGCGCGGACACTGATTACGGCGCCCGAAGTTACGACATCGATACCAAACAGGAGCCCAAGGGGATTAGGCATGGCAGCGGACCACTTTGGAGCTTCGGAACGCCATCAGTTAAAAGAAAGGGCCTGTCATGCGTCTGATCCTTGCTTCCATTTTCATTCTGGCCATCTCGTGTTCCGGATTTGGCCAGACCTACACAATTCGGACGGTCGCGGGTGGTGCCCTGCCGAACAACATTGCCGGCACCTCTGCCAGTTTGGGTCCGGTGATCTCCATTGCAGGGGACAAGACGGGAAACCTATTCTTCAGTGCTGCAAATTACGGTATGGTCCTGCGAATGGATGCCACTACCGGAACTCTGACCGTGGTGGCCGGGAATGGGATCGTGGGAGACAGCGGCGACAACGGCCCAGCCGCCAGCGCGGAGCTGGTCTTTCCTACGGGCATCGCTGTAGATGTGAGCGGCAATGTCTATATTGCCGACTTCGCCGACAATCGTGTCCGGAAAGTGGCCAACGGTGTGATTACCACGGTGGCAGGAAACGGAACCGCAGGGTACGCTGGTGACGGCGGGCCAGCCGCTTCCGCTCAGTTGAACGGGCCGGTCGGCATTGCCGTGGATGCTGCCGGCAGTGTCTACATTGCGGACTCCGGCAACAATCGTGTCCGGAAAGTGGCCAACGGCGTGATCACCACGGTGGCAGGAAACGGAACCGCAGGGTACGCTGGCGACGGCTTCCCAGCCACCAGCGCCGAATTGAATTATCCAACTCACCTCGCGGTAAGCGTCCCAGATAATCTCTACATCGCGGACTCGGGGAACGGGCGCGTCCGGAGGATCTCAGGGGGACTGATCGCGACGGTTGCGGGGAACGGGCGACAGGGATTCAGCGGCGACGGCGGTCCAGCGACTCTTGCGGAATTGACCCCAAGTGGCATCGCCGTGGACGCCGCCGGCAATCTCTACGTCGCGGATGGTTGGAGTCGCGTCCGCCAGGTTTCGAATGGAGTGATCACCAGTGTGGCAGGGAACGGGATTCAGGGTTATAGCGGCGACGGGGGCCCCGCCACTAGCGCCGAGCTGAACCTCCCACTAGACGTGACTGTGGACTCGTCCGGAAACCTGTTCATTGCGGAAAGGGGCAACACTCGAGTGCGCAAGGTTGCGCGGGGCGTGATCCAGACGGTAGCCGGCGGAGGGGGTGTGGGCGACGGCGGTCTGGCCACCAACGCCCAATTGGATAGGCCGTTCGGCATCGCCTTAGGTCCTTCGGGCGTGCTGTACATCGCGGACACCGGCAGTAACCGCGTACGCGCGATCGCGGATGGAGTCATCACCACGGTGGGGGGTAACGGCACAACAGGCAACAGCGGTGATAACGGTCCGGCCATCAAGGCTGGATTGACGCCTTTGGCCGTGGCCGCGGATTCCTCTGGCGATGTATATATCGCCGGAGACAGTAG
>DATLVQ010000875.1:0-2337 GCA_035577325.1 Bryobacteraceae bacterium
GTGCGCGTGCTATCGCCGACGATGGCCGATCTGCTGCTCCGGCACCTCCACATGACGGTGCTCGATCTTCTGGATACGGACGATCTAGCGGCACGCCATCCAGTGGACCGCGCCAGCTGAATCCGGAGGATGCACCGGCTCACGACCGGCGACTCGCTTTTCCAACCAGGAACCGCTTATTCTGGTTGGGCTGCCCGCCACACTGCGATCAAGGCCGGCAGATGGAGCAATCCCGGACGTGGCAAAGGACCGACTGAAAAGACTGGCGCAGGCCATTGAGGCTCTGGCGGCAAAAGACAGCGTTCTGGTTCAAAGGACGCAAGAGATTGCCGCGCTTCGCCGCCAGGCTGCCATGGAACTGCACGCCATCTGCTGCACTTTTGCCGCGGAGATCAACCGTCATCTTTCCCAACCGGCGGTCGAGTTCGACCCGGCAGCGTATTCGGCTGAATCCTTTGACGACGACGGCGTCAATCTGTTGCAGATCAACGTGCGCGGCCGCATCCTGCAGATTGAATTCGAATCGACGCCGGAAATGATCTCGACGGAGAATTTCCGTGTCCCTCACATTCTGGAGGGATCGATCCGCTGCTTCAATCAGGAGCACCTGGAACAGGCGGTGATCGAGGAGCAGTACATCTTCTACTGCTTGGAGAAAAAGCGCAGACTCTGGCGGTTTTTCGATGCGCGGACGTACCGGTCGGGACCGTTCGACCGGGAGTACCTGATCGCGCTGATGGAGCACGTCGTGTGAGGTGAAGCAGGTGCCCGGTAAGAATCAAGTTTCAGGTGCCAGGTTCCAGGTGTTGGCAGGCTTGCAGACTGCGCCGCACGATCAGCGTACAGTTGGGTAGTGGATGCCAAGTTGGTCCAGGTACGTCTTGTATTTTGCCGGATCGTAGCGTAGTTTGCGGAGCTCTGCGCGGAAGCGCTCCATTTTTTCCTTGTTGAGATCGGCGGGTGCGGCGGCGCCATCCGGGAGCAGAGGCTGCCACTTGGTTTCGCGGGTTTGATCGCCGAAATAGCTTTGGGCGGCGCGCAAGAGTTCGGGCTTGAGCAGCAAGTCGAGGGCGGTCATGGCGTGGGCTTCGGCGCCGGCGGTTGCGCCTTTGTGGGCGATGGGCGTGGCCATCGAAATCGCGCTCGACCAGTGGTGGGCGACCATTCCTGGAATATTTCCCGGGTATCGCAACACGACGGTGGGGAGGTTCCAGGAAACTTCGGCGATGTCGTCCGAGCCGGCATTTGAGTAATCCACGCCGGCGGGCTTAAGGGCAGCCACTTCTTTCTTCAAGCCCTCAAGCTTACTCTTCATTTCAGCTTGCGACGCGCGGGCCAGCGTGTCGTCGGCTTCGGACCATTGCGGCATGCCGACCTCCTTAATGTTCGCCGTAAGCGCTTCCGCGACCGGCTTGTTGAAATGGCCTGGCCAGGTGGCGGCGAGCACGCGCTCGGTCATGGTGGTGTCGGTCATCATGGCAGCGGCCTGCGCCATTCTAGTGCCGAGGGCGTGCAGATCGCGGATATGATCGTAATCCCACTCGCGGAAAAAATACCAGACCGTGGCTTCAGGCGGCACCACATTAGGCTGATCGCCTCCGTGCACGATGACGTAATGCGAGCGCTGCTCGGGCCGGAGATGCTCGCGGCGAAAATTCCAGCCGACGTCCATCAGCTCCACGGCGTCGAGCGCGCTGCGGCCCTTCCACGGCGAGCCCGCGGCATGCGCGCTCTGGCCATGAAAGCTGTACTGCGTCGAGACCAGGCCCGAGCCAATAGGTCCATAACCGGTGCCGAACTCAGCCGCGATGTGCGTGCTCAGCATCACGTCCACATCGCGAAACAGGCCGGCGCTCACCATGTAAGCGCGGCTGGCGAGCAGCTCTTCGGCCACGCCGGGGTAGACGCGGATGGTGCCGGGGATCTGGTACTTCTGCATGAGCTGCTTCACGGCAAGAGCGGCGGTTACGTTGACGGCCTGACCCGCATTGTGGCCCTCGCCGTGACCGGGACCGCCGGGAATGAGCGGATCGTGGTATGCCACGCCGGGCTTCTGCGACGTTTCGGGAAGCCCATCGATATCGGCCATGAAGCCGATGACCGGAGCGCCGGCGCCCCAGCTGGCTACGAATGCCGTGGGCATGCCGGCTACCCCTCGGGTGATGGTGAATCCGTTCTTCTCGAGAATGCCGGTTACGTATGCGGAGGTTTCGAATTCCTGGAAGCCCAGCTCGGAGAAGCTGAAGATGGAATCCACCATCTGCTGCGTGAGCGTGGCATTGGCGCGCACGAGTTCACGCGCTTCATTTTTGAGCGCGGGGAGCGAAGGCGCGGCGG
>DATLVQ010000876.1:0-6675 GCA_035577325.1 Bryobacteraceae bacterium
GGGAGCGGAAGCGGCGCAACTAATTCTCCTTCTCTGCGCGGCGCATTTTCTGTTCTGGTACGGGCTGCACCTGTTCGATCGACAGCCATTCTCGATGGCGCTAAGGCAGTATGAGACGTGGAATTTCATCACTCATGGCGATGCCGCCGGACGAGCGCCTTTGCAGGGCCGGCTTGCGGAACTTCCCGGGAAGCAACTAGTCTTCGTCAGCTATTGGCCCCAGCATATTTTTCAGCATGAGTGGCTGTACAACGAGGCGGATATAGATGGCGCACGCGTCGTTTGGGCTCGCGATCTTGGCGCGGCGGAGAATGATAAGCTTCGACACTACTATCCCGATCGCGCGGTATGGCTTCTGGAACCCGACGCGAGGCCACCGAAGCTTAGCCGTTATGAGCCGGCTCCAGTGATTCATGGGGTGGCGCCCTAAGGCAGCCCATGTTTTTGTTCCAATTCTTCCGCTCATTCCTGCCGTTACACAATCCAATCGGCTTCGGCGCGAGTGACTTCATGGAGCTGGCGCTTGCCGCGCTGCTGGTCTTTCTCGCGATTGTGCGGCGTCCCTTGCTTGAACCTTATGCGCAAAGGTTCGCAGGGAAGACCGGCTGGTGCATGATCTTATTGGCCGGACTCCCGATCGTGCTCCGGCTGTTACTGGTGCCCCACCATCCGATCCCCACGCCGACCGTTTCGGACGAGTTCAGCCACTTACTCGTCGCCGATACGCTGTTACACTTCCGCCTGGCCAATCCGACTCACCTTATGCACCAGTTCTTCGAGACTTACTTCGTGCTTCAGGAGCCGACTTACAGCTCCATATACGCCATCGGCCAGGGTATGGTGCTGGCTATCGGCCGGTTACTCTGCGGTCACGCCTGGGCCGGCGTGGCCTTGTCAGTGGGCACGTTTTGCTCACTATGCTACTGGATGTTGCGGGGCTGGACTACGCCAGGGTGGGCGCTCCTCGGCGGTCTGCTCGCGGTATTCGAGTTCGGCCCCTTGAATCAGTGGATGAACGGCTATTGGGGCGGTGCCGTTTCGGCGGCAGCAGGCTGTCTGACGTTCGGAACACTGCCCAGACTGCGTGAAAGCGCACGCACACGGGATGCCGTCTGGCTAGGCCTTGGGCTGGCGCTGCAACTACTTACCCGGCCGTACGAATCGATTTTCCTTGCGGCGAGCGTAGTCCTGTTCTTCTTGCCGGTTCTGCGCCAGCGGGATGAAGTGCGCAGACTGGCGCGAGCGGCGGCCCTAGTCATACTTGTTGTGCTGCCTGCTATCGCCATCACTCTTGCGCAGAACAAGCAAGTTACCGGCGATTGGACGATGCTCCCTTACGTACTTAGCCGCTATCAATACGGTATACCTACAACCTTAACCTTTCAACCGAACCCTAACCCCCATCGGGAGTTGACTACCGAACAGCAGCTTGACTATAGAGTCCAAGTTCTGGTGCATGGGGACGATAAAGAGACTATCTCGACTTACATCGAGCGCCTCGGACAGCGGGTTCGTTTCTACCGTTTCTTCTTTCTCGCGCCGCTTTATCTTGTGTTACCGGTATTTCTTTTCGCCTTATGCGAGTGGCGGTTTGTCTGGGTTGGTCTGACGCTGGTTTTGTTCAGCCTGGGGGCGAATCTCTATCCGTACTTCTATCCGCATTACATTGCTGCTGTTACTTGCCTCTTTATTCTGGTGAGTGTGACCGCACTGGAGCGTTTGAGCCGCCTGAATGCAGGTGGATGGCCGGCGGGGCAACAGGCCGCCTGCGTGATCATTTTCGTCTGCGCGGCGCATTTCCTGTTCTGGTATGGTCTCCATGCATTCGAGAACGAGGAAATTGCCCGGGCGCTCGCACCCTATGAGACCTGGGACCTGATCAACCACGGAGATCCGGAGGGCCGGCGTGCGATCAACAACCGGCTTGCAAAAATGCAAGGCAAGCAACTGGTGTTCG
Organism: Bryobacteraceae bacterium; assembly: GCA_035577325.1. Taxonomy (GTDB): domain Bacteria; phylum Acidobacteriota; class Terriglobia; order Bryobacterales; family Bryobacteraceae; genus QHXW01. The sequence continues at coordinate 1,958 of DATLVQ010000876.1, forward strand.
TGCGTTACTGGCCGCAGCACAGGTTCGAGGAGTGGGTGCACAATCCAGCCGACATCGACGGCGCGCGTGTCGTCTGGGCCCGTGACCTCGGTACCGCAGACAATGAGAAGTTGCAGCGCTACTATCCGGATCGCACGGCATGGCTACTCGAGCCGGATGCCAAGCCGCCACGACTGAGCCGATATCAGGCAGAGACGCCGGGCATGACAACAGGTCCGTGATCGTTACGGCAGCCCAAACACGAACAGGGTCGAGTCTCCGGCGATCGCCACGTACTGTTTCCCGTCCACCTCATACGAAATCGGCGAGCTGCGAATCTCACCGCCGGTCTGGTAGTGCCAGAGCTTCGTTCCTGTACGGGCGTCGAGCGCCACGAGGCTGCCTTCGGGATCTGATGCAAATAGAACGCCGCCAGCCGTGCCCAGCACGCCCGCCGCGGCCGATCCGAGGCGCATGGGAAAGCTCCAACGAATATCGCCGGTCATGGGATCGATCGCGCGTATCGAACCGGGCGCGCCCCGCTTGTGATCCTCCTGTGGATCGCCGCCGGTGAATGGATCGCCCGGCTTCGGCGTGATGGTTTCTCGCGTATAGTTAGCGCAGCCTTCGCGCACCGGCACGTAAAAAAGGCCGGTTGCAGGATCGTAGGAAGGCGCCGCCCAGTTGGTCCCGCCGGTGGCATCGGGGCAGACGTAGACGCCCTTGGGCGTGGGATCAGTGTTGGGCAGGATGATCGGCCGACCTTTGTCGTCGAGGCCCGAGGCCCAGGTCTGGTGAGCAAATGCTTTGCCCAGCAGGAACTCGCCGGTTTCGCGGTCGAGTACATAGAAGAAGGCATTACGATTCGCCTGAATCAGCAGCTTACGCATGCGCCCGCGGAACTGCGCGTCGACGAGCACGGGCGTTTCCGTCGCATCCCAATCGTGCACGTCGTGCGGCGTGAACTGGAAATGCCACTTCAGCTTTCCGGTTGCCGGGTCGAGCGCCAGCACGCTGCATGCGTAGAGATTGTCGCCCAGCCGCGTGGTGCCGTCGTAGTCTGCGCCTGGATTGCCGGTGGCCCAGAACAGCGTGTTGGTTTCGACATCGTAGGTGCCGGTCATCCACGTGGGCGCGCCGCCGACGTCGGCTGAGCTTTCAGGCGACCAGGAAGCGCGTGCGGGATCGCCTTTCTGCGCGATGGAATAAGTTCGCCAGAGCCGCTTGCCGCTGGCAGCGTCATAGGCGTCGACCAAGCCGGTAAGCGCGCATTCGCCAGAAGTGATGCCGACGATAATCTTGCCGTCGATGGCGAGTGGAGCGTGCGTGATCGAAAAGCCGTGGCGATAGTCGGCGACTACGACATCCCAGATCACACCGCCGGTTTTTGCGTCGAGCGCGACCAGATGCGCATCGAGCGTGGCCATGTAGAGGCGATCGCCCAGGATCGCAAAACCGCGATTGGTCATGACCGTACATTGCTGGTGCACGTCCGGAATATGGCGGGTGTAGCGCCAGATGGGACGTCCGGTGCGGGCGTCGAGCGCCGCGGCATTATTGAGCGGCCCGGTGACGAACATGATGCCGTCCACCACCAGCGGAGTCACTTCCACATTGGTACCGGCAAACTGGAACGACCACTGGCTGCGTAGAGAGCTGACGTTCGCGGGCGTGATGGATTTCAGGCGGCTGTAATGCGTGCCCTGCAAATCACCCCAGTAAGTCAGCCAGTTCTGCGGCTCTTCACGGGCGTTGCGCAGACGCTGGAAGGAAACGTTGAGATCGGCGCTGGGCGCCCATGCTCCCGAACCGATTTCCGAGGGTTCTGTCTTCTTGAGGAAGGCGATCAGGTTATCGAGATCCGCGGCGCTGAACTTTTGTGCCGGCATCATCGATTTAGGAATCCGCGTGACGTTTTTCAATTCGGACTTCGAAAGCATGTGCAGCTTCTCGTGCTCATCCATCATCTGCAGCGAGAACGTGTCTTCATTCTTGACGACGCCGCGAATGACGCCGCCCTTGGCTGTGTGCACTTCCGCAGTTTGATAGCCCTCGCGCAGGCTGGCATCGGGATTGAGGATCGCCTCCTTCAGCTCCGCCACGTGCTTTTCTTCGCCGATGCGGCTGAGGTTCGGCCCCAGCCTGCCGCCCTGTCCACCGAACATGTGGCAGCGGCTGCAACCGGCGCTGCCGAAAAACAGCTGACGGCCCGCGTGCGGATCACCAGTGACCAACTCTTCGGGTCCGGCGCTGCGCAGTGAGCGGAGCCAGACCACGATGGCGCGGCCTTCATCCTCCGGCATCGGGAAAGCCGGCATCTGCGTACCGGCGATGCCCGTAAGAATGTTGCGCAGAATATCGGCGTCGGAGGAGCCCGATTTCCAGCGGCCGGTCGTCAGATCGGGACCGCGACCGCCTTTGGCCTCGGAGCCGTGACACGCGGAGCAGTTCTTCTGGAACAGCTTGTGACCCATCTCGAGGCGCGCGGGACTCTGAGCGCGCACCGGCACCAGGAGGAGCGTCGCCGAATACAGTGTGAAGAAAGTGGAGCGTTTCATTCCGGTAAACATGATACTTGAGGCAGGCTACCGGCCAAAATCGATGTAGCCGCGCCGCGGATCGGTGCTGAGAAGTTTCACGGAAAAGCGGTCGCCCACATCCGCGCCTTGCGCGCCGCGAGCGAGCAGGCCTTCCGCCGGTGGATTGAGGATGCGGACAAAGGTTCCGTTCGGCGTCACACCGGTGACGACAGCGTCAAACGTGCTGCCGATGCGATTCGCGAGCGCGACCGCCGCCATGCGCTTGCGCATGACGCGCTCGACCGCGCGGGCGGCGTCCTCTTTGAGCGTGCAGTTGCGCGCGATGGCGCCGAGGGCATCGTCGGTGTATGGAGCCGGCTGCTTTTTCAGCACGGCCTTGATCAACCGCTGCGTCACCAAGTCGGCGAATCGCCGGTTGGGCGCAGTCGAGTGCGTATAATCGTGAACCGCCAGACCGAAATGGCCTTCCCCTGTTTCGCCCGCGCGCACCAGGACATATTCGCCGGGACCCATCAGCTTAATGACCGAAAGCGAGAGATCGGAATAGTGCACGGGATCGGCGGCTTTCTGCCTGGTCAGAAAAACATTCAAAGCGTGCGCATCGGGCGCGGCCGGCAGTGTAACGCCGCAGGCCTTGGCCAGATCGACAATGCGCGGCCAGCGTTCGGGCGTCTTCACCACGCGGCGAATGGCAGAGACGCCGGTACTCTGGAGCGTGCCCGCCATCACTTCGTTGGCGGCGATCATGAAGTCTTCAATCAGCTCACCCGCACGGTTTTTTTGGCGGGTGGCGATGCCAATCACCTTGCCATCGGTGATAATCGCCTCGGGCTCGACGCGATCGAAATTGAGAGCGCCCAGACGGCCGCGCGCCTGGCGCAACGCTTGCGCGGCTTCGTCCTGAAGCTTCAGTTGTGCCGCGAGATCCGCTGACGCCGCAACTTTCGCCGGCGCGGGACCCTTGCCTTCGAGCCATGGGCCCACGCCGTTGTACGCCAATTGCGCGCGGTTCTGCACTTGGGCGCGATAAATGCTGTTCGCGGAAATAGACCCGTCCGCCGCGATCACCATATCGATGATCATTGCCGGGCGGTCTTCGCCTTCATTGAGGGAAGTCAGGTCGGTCGAGAGCTTCTCCGGCAGCATGGAGAACGTTCGGATCCCGGTGTAAACGGAGGTCGTCTCTGAAGCAGCGTGCCGATCGGCGGGTGAATCGAGCGAAACATCGCCATCCACATCGGCGACCCCGACCATGATGCGAATCCCATTTGCCGTGCGCTCCGCCACCTCAATCTGATCGAGATCGCGGGACGTGTCGTTGTCGATCGAAGACCACAGCAGACTGCGCAGATCGCGCAACTCCCCGTTAGCGTGAGGCTTCGCAGCGGCGGCCAGAGCGGCCACCTGACGGTCGACCTCCGGCGGAAAATCGGGATTGAAACCGTGTTCCACCATTTCCTGATGGGCGGCGAGGGCGAGGTCAAAATCGGCGTGGGGCATTGGACTTATGATAGTAACGAACTATGGGCAATCGATTGTTCGACAAAATCACCGGCATGAACCGGCGCGACCTTTTCCGCAGCGGTGGCGCGCTCGGCGCGTTGGGAGCGATACGCGGAGGTTCGGCGTCCACTTCGGCGGCCACGCTCGATATAGGTAAGAACATTTATCAATCCATCGGCGTCCGGCCGGTGGTCAATTGCAAAGGCACTTTCACGATCATCAGCGGCTCGCAAACGCTGCCCGACGTGAAGCGCGCCATGGACGAAGCGTCCCGCCACTACGTCAACCTCGACGAGCTGATGGAGGGCGTGGGCAAGCGTCTGGCGGAGTTAACCGGGGCCGAATGGGGGATTGTGACGGCCGGTTGCGCCGCGGCCATCACGCACGTCACGGCGGCCTGCATTGCCGGCAGCGATCCCGAAAAGATGCAGCGGCTGCCGAATCTCCACGGGTTGAAGAGCGAAGTCATCATTCCGCAATATTCGCGCAATGAGTACGATCATGCTGTCCGCATGCTGGGCGTCAAGGTGATTGAACCGCGCGACCCGGCGGAATATGAAGCCGCATTTAATGAACGCACGGCTATGGTGTACATCCTGGCGGGACGCGGCGACGACGGTCCGCTAGGCACGCAAGTGGCGGCTTCGATTGCGCGTCAGAAGGGCGTGCCGCTCATGGTGGATGCGGCGGCCGAGG
>DATLVQ010000877.1:0-3596 GCA_035577325.1 Bryobacteraceae bacterium
AAATACCTGATCGGGATCGACGGCATCAGCCTGCTGCTGATAATGCTCACTACGCTCGTCGGATTCCTGGCGACCCTCTCGTCCTGGAACGCCATCGACGATCGCGTCAAAGAATACTACGCCATGTTCCTGCTGCTGCAAACGGGAATGATCGGCGTCTTCGTTTCGCTCGATTTCTTCCTGTTCTATGTGTTCTGGGAGCTGGTGCTGGTGCCGATGTACTTCATCATCGGCGTGTGGGGCGGGCCGCGAAAGCTCTACGCCGCCATTAAGTTCTTCCTGTACACGCTGGCCGGCTCTGTCCTGATGCTGCTCGGCATCCTGACGCTCTACTTCCAGTATCACCAGCAGTTCGGCGCCTATACCTTCGAGATCGCCGACCTGATGAAGCTCGAGATGCCGCTCGGCGTGCAGCAGTGGGTGTTCTGGGCGTTCTTCATCGGGTTCGCCATCAAGGTGCCGATGTTCCCGTTCCACACCTGGCTGCCGGATGCGCATGTAGAAGCGCCAACAGCGGGCTCCGTAATCCTGGCCAGCGTCTTGCTGAAGATGGGGACCTATGGCTTCATCCGCTTCTCGCTGCCGCTGGTGCCAAAGGCGTCGGTCAACGTGACGATCGTGCAGATCCTGGCGGTGCTCTCGATCATCGGCATCATCTATGGCGCGCTGGTGAGCCTGATGCAGCAGGATTGGAAAAAGCTGGTGGCGTATTCGTCGGTGAGCCATCTGGGCTTTTGCACGCTCGGCATCTTCGCCATGAATCCGAACGGTATCGCCGGCAGCGTCATCCAGCAGATCAATCACGGCATCTCGACCGGTATGCTGTTCCTGATCATAGGCATCATCTACGAACGGCGGCATACGCGTGAGATCGCCGAGTACGGTGGCCTGGCGCACGTGATGCCGAAGTACGCCGTGGTGTTCGCTATTGCCATGCTGAGCTCCGCCGGCCTCCCGCTGCTCAACGGCTTCGTGGGCGAGTTCACCATCCTGCAGGGCGCGTTTGAGGCCAGCCATGTGTGGGCCGCGTTCGCCGTGATGGGCGTAATCCTGGGCGCGGCCTATCTGCTGTGGCTTTACCAGCGGACTATGCTCGGTCAGGTGACCAACGGCCGCAATCTCCATCTGCCGGACATGACCTTGCGCGAAATGGCCATATTTCTGCCACTGATCGCCTGGGCCATCTGGATCGGCGTTTATCCCAAACCGTATTTCGATCTGCTCGAAAAGCCCGTGCAGCAGATCGTCGAACGCGTGCGGCCGGATTATTATCAGGGCGGCGTTCAGAAAGCTGACGCAGCCCGGCGGTTCAGAGAAACACCGAAGATTGCCGTCATCCAGGCAGGAGCGGCGCAATGAGTCAATACTTCACGGACATTGATTATTTCGTACTGCTGCCAGCGATCTTACTCGCAATGTTCGGTTGCGCCACTCTGCTGTTCGACGTTTTGTTTTTCCGCAATTCCAAAGATCGTAAATTTCTCCTGCTGCTGGTTGTCATACCCGGCTTGATCATGACGGGTATCAGCCTTTGGCGGCTGCAGTCGTTCCTGCTGGCCGGCGGCAACACACAATTGCTCGCGTTTCAAGGCGCCCTGACCATCGACCGCTTCGCGCTTTTCTTCAATTGGATTTTCGAGATAGCCACGCTCGTCGTCGCCATCGTGTCGTATAACTATCTCGATATTGAAGGCGAGCACCACGGCGAGTATTACGCGCTGTTATTGTTCGCTCAGTGTGGCATGTTTTTCCTCGCTGCCGGTACGGACCTGGTGACGCTGTTCATCGGCCTGGAGCTGATGGCCATCTGCTTTTACGTCATGGTCGGTTTCCTGCGCGGCGATAAGCGCTCCAACGAGGCCGCCATGAAATACCTGCTGCTCGGCGCGTTTTCGAGCGGCTTTTTGGTCTACGGATTCTCCATCATGTACGGTCTGGCGGGCTCGACGCGCCTCTCCGACATCACCGCCGCCATCAGCGCGCGCGATACCTGGGATCCGGTCGTCTTTTTGGCGATGGCCACCACCTCAGTCGGCCTGCTGTTCAAGATTTCCGCGGCGCCATTTCACATGTGGGCGCCCGACGCTTACGAGGGCGCACCGACAACCATCACCGCGTATCTGTCGGTGGCCTCGAAAGCGGCCTCGTTTGCATTTCTGCTGCGCATCTTCCTGGGACCGCTGGCTTCCGGGCGCGACGCCTGGGAACCGCTGCTGGGCGGCGTCGCCATTCTGACTATGACGGTAGGGAATCTCGCCGCCATCAGCCAGTCGAACATCAAGCGCCTGCTGGCCTACAGCTCCATCTCGCACGCCGGTTACATGCTGCTCGGCTTGATTGCGGGCAACGAGACCGGTATTCAAGGCATCTCGGTCTACATTCTGGTTTACACCTTCATGAATCTGGGCGCGTTTCTGGTGGTCATCGCCATGCGGCGAAAAAATATCATCGGTGAAGACCTGGATGACATGGCCGGCTTGATGTACAAGAGTCCGGGCTACGCGGTCCTGATGCTAATTTTCCTGCTTTCGCTCGCGGGCATTCCGCCAACTGCGGGGTTCCTGGGCAAGTACTACATATTTCTTTCGCTGATCCAGACGCACCATTACATTTTGGCGGTGATCGCGACGCTCTACGTGGCCGTCGCGATTTATTACTACTTCCGCGTGGTCCGGATCATGTTCGTCGGCGAACTGACAGAGAAGGCGCCGCTGGCAACCAGTTTCGGCCTGCGTCTGGCACTCGGGGTCACGGGCGTACTGACGTTGGCCATCGGGATTTATCCCGAGCCGTTCCTCCGGCTCGCGCAGAATTCGTTATTGAAATGAAAACTGACTTGACATCGAAATGGCTGGCAGCGGCAGCATCCGCACTAGTTTTCTCTGCGTCTCAGCGCCTCTGCGGTGAACAATTATTATGAACGCCGTCCTCGCTAGCCCCCTTTTCATCCCCATCGCGGTCACCATCGTGATCATCGCGGTCTTTCCGCTGGTCGCCGGCTACCTCACGTTGGTCGAGCGGAAAGTCCTGGCCGACTTCCAAGTCCGGCTTGGCCCCATGCGCGTTGGCCCGCACGGCCTGCTGCAGCCCATTGCCGACGCCCTCAAGCTGTTGCTGAAGGAAGACATTATTCCGACCGACGCCGACCGCTCCATTTTCTGGTTTGCGCCGGTCATCTCGACGTTCACCGCGCTCACTTCCTTCGCCGTTCTGCCATTCAGCCAGTACCTGTTCGTCGCGGACGTGAATGTGGGAATTCTGGTGATAATGGCGATGTCCGCCGTGGGCATTCTAGGAATCATCCTCGGCGGCTGGGCGTCCAACAGCCACTATCCGTTGCTCGGCGCCCTGCGCAGTGCCGCGCAGTTGGTCAGCTACGAAGTCGCGCTCTCCTTCGCACTGCTCTCCGGCCTGATGGTGGCCGGGACGCTCAGCATGCAGAGCATCGTAAAGGCCCAGCAGGCGCGCGGTATTTGGTTCGCATTCTCGAACTATGGATTCATGCTGGTGCCGTTCGTGGTATACCTGATTTCCGCCACCGCCGAGACCAATCGCGCACCGTTCGATCTGCCGGAGGCAGAATCTGAGCTCGTCGC
>DATLVQ010000878.1:0-2145 GCA_035577325.1 Bryobacteraceae bacterium
CAGCATTCACTCACCGCTTCCCGTTTTTGAGACAAATTTGCGCGGCACGTTTACCCTGCTCGAAGCTGCGCGCGCGCACCATGTGCCGCGATTCGTGCATGTCTCGACCGACGAGGTCTACGGCAGCCTGGAAGCGCCGCTCGAAGCCGACGAAGGTTTTCCGCTCAATCCCAGCAGCCCATATTCGGCGTCCAAGGCGGGAGCGGACCTGCTGGCGCGGTCGTATTTCACGACTTACGGCCTGCCCGTAATGATCACGCGGGCGTCGAACAATTACGGGCCCTATCACTTCCCCGAGAAACTGATTCCGCTGATAATCTCGAACGCGCTCGAAGGCCGCGCGCTGCCGGTGTACGGCGATGGCCAGCAGGTGCGCGACTGGTTGTTCGTCGATGATCACTGCCGCGGGATCCGCGCGGTGCTCGAGCGGGGACGGTTGGGCGAGATCTACAATATCGGCGGCAATTGCTCGCTGCCGAACATCGAAGTGGTGCATCGGATTCTTTCGGCCACGGGCGCGCCCTATACCCTGATTCAACGGGTGGCCGACCGGCCGGGACACGACCGCCGTTACGCGCTATCGAGCGCGAAACTCATGCGCGAGACCGGGTGGTCACCGCTCGTCGGGTTCGAAGAAGGGCTGCGCATGACGGTGGAATGGTATCGCGCGAACGCCGCCTGGGTGGCGGATGTCAAGTCCGGCGAGTACCGCAGTTTTTACGCGCGCAACTATGAGAACCGCAGCATCGCAGGCGAGCCGCGCAAAGCGGTTTAACAGAGCGGCGCCCAGCGCCTCAACCGCGGCTCTGCAAGTTCGCGCACACCGCTAATTTCAGGCCTTGTGGCCGTCCATCACCAGCAAGCTGCGGCCTTGCATGGTAGAGGGTACCGGATGCCCGCCCAGTTCAAGCAGCGTCGGCGCGATGTCGAGCAGGCGCATCCCCTCGATTTCGCCGCTGACCGGCAGGTCGGGCGCGCTTAGAACAAACGCGCCGAATTGCGCGTGATTGCAGTCGTCGGGACCCGTATCGTTTTCCTGCAGGTGGAGCGATTCGTAGCCGACGCCGCCGATCGAGCGCCAGTAAAGTCCGCCGAAGTGCACGATCAGGTCCGGCGCCACATTGCGCACGGTGTGGTAGATCTCGCTCGGCCGGAAGACGAGCGATCCCATGGGGGCGCCGCGGTCGTCCAGCAGGGACTCGAAACGGCTCTTCATTTCCTGGAGAAAACTCTCGTAGTTTGACTGGCGGATGGTGCCGTTGGGTTCACGGCCCTCGACATTGAAGAACACGCGTGCGTAATAGCCGCCTTCGCTCCAGACCCGCGTTTTCTCCCAATCGACCAGCGCGGGCGAGAAGGGCGTGGGCTTGGCAGGTTTCTCCTTGAGAACCAGTAGACCCTCGCGGTACAGCCATTCATTGACGCAAAAGCCGCCATCGAGACGCTGTGCGCCGTGATCGGAAACGATCAGGATAATCGTGTCGTCCTCGACGAGCTCCAGCAGCTTGCCGATCTCCTCGTCGAGAGCGACGTAGTAGTCCCGAATCACCGACTCGTAGGGGTTATCCGGTACATACTGGCGGTGCTGCTTGTCGTGATACTTCCAGAATCCGTGGTGGATGCGGTCCAGACCGATTTCCACAAACTGGAAGTAATCCCAATCCTCGGTCGCCATCAGGTAGCGAATCACTTCGAAGTGCTTCCGGGTCATTTCCTGAATCTGTTGGAGCAGCCAGTCCTTGTTATCTGTGCGGAAACCCTTGACGTCTACGGGGTAATCGCCCACCAGCGCTTCGATCTCCGTCTTGATGTGAGCCGGGTGCGTGTACTCGCTCGTTTTGGTGTCCGGTGTCAGGAAGCAGCCGACATTGACGCCGTTGACGGTGCGGGGAGGGTAACTGGGCGGCACGCCAACCACTACCACTCGCTTGCCGCTTTCGCCTAACGCGTCCCATATTGCCGGGGCCGTAATGGATTTGGCATTGACGATCCCGAGCCCGCTGTAAGAATGATCCGTACGATTGCGGAAGCCGTAAACACCCAGCGACCCTGGGTCCTGGCTGGTGGACATGCACATCCATGCCGGCACGGTGATAGGGGGAATGACGCTCTCGAGCCGCCCGTAGCAGCCGCGCGCCATCAAAG
>DATLVQ010000879.1:0-14594 GCA_035577325.1 Bryobacteraceae bacterium
TTCCATTTGGCCCTTCGGCAGGTTTTTAATGGACTCGTCCTGTGCGCGCGTCTCGCGATTCTCGCTTTCGGTGGCACGTCCGGTTTCTTCGTACTTCCCCCACCCGAAGAGACCTCGTTCCTTTTGGACGCTGCGACGTGTAACGACTTGCTCGGCCGACGCCTTGATGAAGTACTCGGCGGTTTCTTCGTCCCGCGTGCGGAGCGTGATGGTCGTGTTCGGCGCTGATGTAACTTCTTCCTTGAAGCCGCGGCCGACCTGCATCAATTGCGGGAGGCTTTGCATTGAGAACAGGAACGCCGTGTTTGTGCCCCGCGCGGTCTGTAGGATCTGGGCGAAGTTGCGATAACCAAACGGGGCGAACTCGTCCAGTACGACCGAGAAGATGGGGCGATTCTGACGCCGGCGGTCCGCCTTGTCCTCGTAACGTTTGCCGACCGTGAGCTGGATGTTTTGAAGCAGCATCTTCCCGAGCGAGCGCACCGGCTCGATGTTCTTGTTTGAGTTCAGGCTCACGAACAGGATCAACTCCTGGTCGATCACGTCTTCGATCGACAGCAAGTCGTCGTACTGCCCCGTTACCGCCGACAGTTCGTCGTCCAGGAACGTCATGCACTCGTTAATCAAGCCTTGGATTTTGGGCACACGCTCCCGATCCTCAAGCGATTGCGTTAGGTTCTTCACGCTCATTTCAAAGTTCAACCGCTGCTGGGCGGTGACACTGCTGTCGCGATCGAGCCGGTGGACAGCCTTGTCGATTTGCTCCTTCAGGACGTCCTGGTCGAGCAGCATGACAATCACGTCGTAGAAGTTGTAGCGGGCGCCGGTATAGAACAGGACGCGCACGATGTCGCCGAGGTAGTTCAACTGGTGCTTGGCGAAGAACTCGTCGTGTAGGTTAAAGCTGCCGAAGATCATGTTCACCTGCGCCATATAGTTGTCGTCGCGCGTGAAGAACGGGTTGTAAAGGGCCGAGAACTCGGGACGCGATGGATTGAGCAACCGCAATTGGTGCAGCCGTCCGGCGCGGTGAATGTGTGGCAGCAGTTGTTCGAAGAATTCGAGATCCCCCTTTCCGTCGAAGATGACCATCGGGATGTGGTGACGATCCTCCGGCGGCCCAACGAAACGCGCAATGTCCTGGGTGATGATGTTTTTGAGGAGTGTGGTCTTCCCCGATCCGGTCATGCCGAGCACAATGCCCTGCATGACGCGCACTTCATCCGGCCAAAGCCAGGGCGTTTCGTCCATGTCGTAGCCGAGGAGCACGGCATTTTGGTTCCAAGCGGATTCGATTGCACGCTCATCCTTGCGAGCCGGGATGACAAACGGCGGGCGTTTGTTCCGCTTGCCTCTTGTGGTGAATTTCCGTAAGACCGGCGCAATTACTGCCCCGGCAATGACGAAGAGATAGAGGCCAGCTTCGACCAACTGTTCTTTGCGGATGTGGTACCGAGCGACTGCAAGGTACAGCAGCAGGGCGATAAGCCCGAAACCGAGCACCGCGCCAACGACGCCGGCCTCGGCATTGGTTATCTCACGCCGGGAGTTTTCAGAGTGTTGGATCATATATGCACCTCACGCACGGCCCAGGACCGTGCCGCTTGTGGCCGCTCTACATCGGCGAGAGATAGACTTCGACCAACTTGCTGCAGCCCATGACAGCGACCAGGCTGGCGGCCGTTATGAGCGTCTTCCAGGTCCGCTGTCCTCGTAAGGCGCACCAAACCGCATGTCCGAGAGATCCGACGACGCCGATCGGCGCCAGCGGCAATATCAGCCACGGAGGTGTGGTGATGCCCCACGGATCGTTCGCCGGCGCGGCGTATGGTCCCGGATGGGTGAGCCACCAATGAATCAGGTATGCGCCAACGATGGCCAGAAGGAAGATAGTTGTCCAGTAACAGACCGAAGTGACCAGTGCTGAGAACAGCACGTCCTGAAGCTGGACATCAGGCTGCCGTTCCTCCACCGTGCCTTCCGGTTCGTTTGCCATTTTGGTTGCGCTTGACGCCATAATGCTCAGCTCCTCTTGCTTCTATATCTCGTTCCAGTTCCGTCTATCTCGCGTGATGGAAGCTGAAATAGAGAAAGATTAGTGCCAGGACGAGTACGAGGATGAGGGTGATGGCGACACCCGATTTGGGCCGTCGTTTGTTTGCAGGTTCGAACGGGTTGCGCGGCTCCAAGACAGCATCTGTCACGGCGAGCCGGAATCCCGTGTCGTTGCGTTGACGAATCATCAGCCGCAGACGCTCGTACATCTGCCCGACTGTCTGGTACTCGGATTCCATGGCTTCGACTCCAGAGAATCTACAGCACCAGTGTGGCGGTGAGATTTCCCGTGCGATCGATGGGAAACAGAATCTTTAGTACGGTTGGCTGGGTCTTCTTCGCGTCCGGCTTCACCGGCGGAAGCTGCAGCGCGATCAGGCCGATGCGCGCTTCGCCTGGACCCACTTCCGCAACTCCTGGATCGCATTGCCTGATCTTGACCGGAATCGGTGCGTCGTAAGTCTTCAAACGGCCGGCGTATTCCATCCCTAACTGCGCGTTCTGGAAGGCCCACAGCGACCGATCAAACTTCAGTCCAGTTAGGGATACGACCGCAGGAGGGCCCGCGCGCAACGTCTGGCTTGAGCGGTTCTCGATTGAAAAACGGACAAAGACCTCATCCTGCTTGCGGTAAATGTCCCGGATCAGCACACCCAGGCCAGCCTTCGCGGCCGCTGCTCCGCCAACCAGCCGCACTGGCGTGCTGTTCAGGAGCATTTCGCTCGGCACGGTGGGCGCCACCACTGTCGGCTCTGGGGGTTTCAGTGGCATTAGTTGCGCCTGCGGCTGGCGGTAATCGATTGCAAGGTCCATTTGCCCGGCGTCGCTGATGGCCGGTACCAGCTCATAGTTCAGGCGAGTCGAAGCGGTCCAGATGAAAAGGTTTGTGGCCACATTCTCTTGAAGCGGTTGGATGAATACCTTGTTCTCACGTCGCTCAACCTTGAAAGCCTGGGGAGAACCGACCGCAACCGTGGTTACTGGCTCCGCGACTTCAATCACGGTCAGATGGTTCATAGCAGTTTGCACCCGTACCACGCGGTCGCGTGACGCGGTTTCGGTGTCGATTTTCTGCGCCGGCAGCGTGGGGAACGTCAGTGCCAGTGCGAGAGTTCCTATCAGAAGGCGTCTCATATTCTTGATCTCCTTTGTCCAACTAGCCCAGCGGCCGCTCTTTCGAGCGGCCCCGGGTGCTTGTTTACTGCTCTACTCGCGCTCCCTGAAACGGCCGGGATTCCCAAGGGCGAACCGGCGCGTGTTCGAGGAACGTTTGCTTCTTGGCATCGGTGTCGAGTTGCCGGATGCTCCCTGGATCGCCGTCCACGAACACCGAAAAGCTCGAACCGAGGGTTTTTTCGCAGGTTGCCAGAAACTCACGCCGCTCCTCGCGACTGCGCAGAACTCTGGCCTTACGGGTGCGAACAGCGGGGTGCTGCGGCAGGTTCGAGAACGTCACCACGCCATTCCGGATCTCTCCAGATCCTTCCTGGATGGCGAAGGGTTGTACCGAATCCACACGCACACCGTCGAGAATGATGTTTCCGTGCTCCGTGATCTGGAACAGAAAAATACGCCGCTCCTGGGTCTGCCCGCCTTCGAGCCGGATTCGCTCCACCCGGTACACGTTCCCCGAGTTGTCGAACACAATCTCTCCATCAGGCAATTCAGGCAAATGAAGTTGAACGGGACGTCCGCCGGTCTCTTCGAGCAGCTTGTCGAGAGCTTCCTGCGGGAAGGCGTGAAAGACGATGGCGCCGGTGGCTTTGCCCTCTTGCGCGCTTCTTGTACTCGTCGCGATCGAGTGCAATGCCTGACACCAGCCTCTCCGGTTCTCCCGCTTGCCGTTTCCCCAATCGGCCAGGAAACGGTGAAAGTTTCGCATCTCTTCCCGGCAGCGCTCTTCGTTGTTACGCAGAGCATCCTTAGCCCGATAGAGTGCCTTCGAAGCCTTCTTGCGAACGTCGGCGTTTTTGTGGTCTCTTACGGCTTCGAACTTCGCTTGCGCTTCGGCAACCGCAGCCTCACACTTCTCAGTTCGTTTCCGTAGCTCGCCCACCAGGGTGCCGAAGGTCTTGTTGATCTTCCGGCATTCCTCGTATATCTCCCGGTCGAAGGTCTCTCCCCGGATCATTCCGCCGAAGTCGCGTAGCGGAAGAACATCCTGGAAGAGAATGCCGATCTCTTTGCGGGCGTGGTTATAAAGCTGCCCAACGATATCCGAGTTGCTAATGGATACTTCCATCGGCATGTCGGAAATGCGCCGGGCCTCTTTTGTCGCCAGCCATGGCGCCTTGGGGACTTCAGTGCGGATCCGCTTGATCACATCCTGATCCACCTGGACGTTGTGCTTCAGCGAGTCCAGTGCGTTTTGCAACTGATCTACCAGTTCGTAAGCGTAGTCGCTCCGCCCAGCCGCGATGCAGTCACTGATCAGGTTCGTAATCCTGCCGATTTGATTGCCACGAGCCTTCATGGCAACATCCGCCAAGTTCCACCAAGGGGATTTGGACTTGGTTTTCTTATCCTTCTTCTTCTGAAAGCCCTCGCGCATGTCGAAACGGCTTTGCACGAAGCGCGGGAAATCAGAGTCTTGGAGGACTGCAACCAGGTCGAAGTCGAAATCGCCACCATTGCGTTCCGCGGTCTTCGAGTGCAGTGAGAACGTGCCGGGAAGGCGAAGCTGGCGCTCGACCAAGTCGGGAATCTGCGCCGAATCGATCCTGCAGCCGGTTCCACGGAGAACCTGCTCCAAGAGGCGAGCGGTATCTTCGAACGACAGCATCTGGACGGGCAACAGGTCTTCCTTCATCCGGATGGGATAACGAATCACCAGTCCCCGCTTCGTTGAAAGCGAGCTGATGCTCCAGTCTTCCGGAATCCAGTCCGACCCAGCGAAAACCTGTCCGTTGTGGCTGAACAGATATCCGTCGTCTGCAAGGGCAAATGCCGGCATCCGAAAACCACCGCCGGTCGATACCTTGAAGGCCCATTTCGCCAGCAACTGTTGTAATTTGTTGTTGATGAATGGGTGTTTGAACAATATGCCGCTGCCGTCCGCTTTTAGTACGGCTTCGACGATGCTGTTCTCGTAGGATGTGAACTCCTCGTCTTCGGAGTCCTCCACCTTTGGCTGCGCCGGAGACGTCCCAATTGCTTCGAGAAGCTTCTGGTAGTCGCCGCTTAGGGCAGAGGAGACCACGCTGCGGACCTCCTCAAGAGCGCGAGGGATGATCTCGGTCCTGAGAGAGTCGAGCGGCGCGCGTTCGGTCAGAGTGTAGCTCGACTTGAACTGCAGCTCGCGAGAATAGTCCCGAATCCCCAGAACAATGGGAGACCGAAATCGCATCCCCTGGATCCCGCTCGTGAGCCCCGAAAACCACTTCTGGCACTCATCGAGGAAACCCAGCTCGAGCTTTGGTTTAACCGAGCTTTCCGGAAGAATGATGTCGGCCTTCAAGAGATCAGCAACGTCGTCTTGCATGAGCTTGAATGAGCCTTTTGCCTGCGTCCGGTCGAAGGCGAGACGGAACTGGTAGAAGCGATGACCGGGCAGGTTGAGTTTCCCGAACAGCCTCTCCGAAATCCACCCGCGACAGTCGTTGGTTCCCAGCGCATGATCTTCGACCACCAACACGTCGACGTCCGGCTCCTTGATCACGACCTTGCAGTCGGAAACCAGAATGCCAAAGTACGTGATGGCAGCCTGCGGCCACTTCTGGAACCGTTCGGCGATCAGTTTCTCGTGTTGGGCATCGACGGCATAGAACTTTCCGTCTTTAGCCGAACCGCTGGCGCCGACGAGACAATACTCCCGGCCTTCGTAGCGCACGCGCATCAGGACCTGGCTGATCCTTGCCTGTTCGTATGCATCCAATAGGCCGCCCGGCACTTGCATCGAGAGGACGCAGATCTCCGGATGAATCGCGAACAGCAGCGTATTTTTCAGCTGCCCTTCCGCGTCGATCCGGGGGAATCGCTTTGCCACGTTGCCTTCCTCGTCGATTACGATCTGTTTCACGCGCAGAATGTCTGTCGCATGGTTCATGTTAGGCATCTCAAGTTCTCCTTTTCTCTGATCTGATTGGTTATGACAGAACAGAGAAAGGAGCCGCGCTCCTCTTCTGCCCTGCCGAAAACGTGAACGTTCCCGGCCTGGCCCCGAAAGAGCCCGACCACTTGCTGATGCGATTCAGTTGTCTATTTGGTGAGGCTGGGTCGCTCGAAAACGAACCAACTTGGCCAAACTCATCACTACCCCTAAGAGGCCCTAACGGTTGTTACGCCTCCGCGGTACTCCCGAACCGAAGGCCGTCTCTGTACGAACGAGAACAGCTTCCGGATACACTCGAAGACCACTGGCTGGTTCTGCAATGTCCACAGCAGAACGACTCCAGCGACTATCTTCAGTGCCGTGCTCCGGTCGATTAACGCCCCGAGAAAGAGCGCCACGATCAAGACCACGACAATCTGGTTCTTCTCTGACATCGGCTTCTCCTTTTTGACTGCAAGTGAAGTTGTGCTGCACCCTACGGAACAGCAGAGTCCCAGAAAGTCTGGGTGCTTCCGGAGACCGAAGTCTCCTCTATTTAAGAAGCCGGATTATTCTTCTTCAACGTCTCCTTCCTTAAGATCGGTTCCCCGGACCGGCCGATATCAGCACGGGTTTGAAACTCGGTAACTTTATAGAGGTTCACCTTCTCGCGAAACGCTTCGATGATGGCTTCCGCCTCGGTTGCACACTCGCGTCCCAAAGTCGGCACGTCTCCGTTGCGATTCGCGCTGGCCAAGAAGAACCGCTCTTCTCCGCTTGTCTGGGAGCTCTCTTGCCGGTCGCGCCGGCGTCGTGTTGCCGCACTTCGCCCAACGGCCGGTTTAGCGTCCCTTGTTGCCCGTACGCTTCTTCCTTCGCTAGCGACGGGTTGAGAAGTTTTCAAATCTGCGATCGTTTCTGGTCCGTTCACTGGCATCGCTCAACCGTTTCCTTTCTGGCGATCTCCTGTTTTTCGCCGGCATCCACGCGTGATCTCCCCTCGTGGGTTTCGGCTTTCCGATCCTTCCGGCGCTTTTCGATGAACTGGACGGCGCGCGGCTTCAGCAGGATTCCCGCCGCAAACAGGATGAGCGGCAAGATACCTACGGTGCCTTCGGACAACCCTGCACGCCGCAATAATCCAGACATGCTGCTGTAAATAATGATCACGGTGAGAATCATGAGAACGTCGTACCTGTCGAACCATTTCGCCTTCGCATTGGTTGAACCCTCGGGTCCTTCCTTTGCCTGTGAGCGCGCCTGAATTCGCAGCCGCGCCCGCGCTGCCAGAGCGCATCCGATGAAGAATAACCCCAGGAGGATTTCCAGCAAAACAATGCCAACTCGCGGGATTACCAGGATCAAAGCGGCGCTAACAAAAGTGCTGCAGCCAGCGCTCATCAGCACATCCGCTCGGTCATACGTAGAAGGAACCAACGAACGCATCTTTGCCTCTCTATTCATCGCGGGTGTCTTTGGCCCGATCTCGGCGGCTTGCGACCACTTCGGTAATCTTCCGGCGCACTTTATAGCCGAACGCCATCAGAAGGAACGGAGATACCCATTCCAGGAGCCAATCGGGTAGATCCAGAAAATGATGTTGTTTGGCGATGGTTCCGAGCAGAACAGAAGCCAGGATCATAAGCCAGTCAAGTCGATCCAAACCTCCGAATCTTGCAAATCCCGACATGGCTGCGGATTCACGCTTCTGGTTTACCTCTGGATCAAGCATTGGTTCGTACCTCCTGCGTCTCTATCGCTCCTTGCAATTAGTTCTTTTTCCGTGTCGCCTCGCGCGAAAGCTCGTCCGCTTGTGAGAGCCCGGTATTCTTGTCCCCGACCATCTGTTGCTCCCAGTAATCGGCCACCAAGAGTCCGCTTGGGTTGTACTCCGTTCGCCTGTCCAGCGCCAGTCGCACGTTGTACCGGCCGACAATCTGGTCCGTCGTCTCCTGCTTGTTCTTCAGCCGGTGAATCTCTTTAACGCCGAACGCGGTGAAGGTCAGCGGTGAACCCTGAACGGCGCTGATGGTCCGGATTGTGAAATTTGTGATGATCTGGTCGTCCTGAATTTTGTTGACGGTGTCGTCTTCCCGGAGGCGGCTGAGGACGAGCGCTTTGAAGTTGCCGGTCATCATGTTCAGCGCGTCTGCCATTTGGCGATCGACCGTCGCCGGTGTGTAATTCAAATAATGATCGAGAAAGCGGCGCACAACAGCCTTTGCCTCCACATCTGTGGGAGCGGCATCGGCAGCAGACGCCGTGAACGTCAGCCCGCGAGTATGTCCGGGACTTGGCGTTCCGCAGACAATCGCTGCCTCACCCTCGCTGTCCACGCGGATCACCGTCGGCGGCTGAAGGCGTACGTAGACGGCGAAAGCGAAGGAGCTCAAGGCGATAACGCCAAAAACCATCGCTAGCACCATCGAGCGGTTCGCATACGCTCGCAACATGCCATCGTGTTCGTAATAGCGCGTGTAGCCAACTTTCTCCGGCACACTCTGCCCACCGTTACCATTCTTCATTTCCGCCTCCAAGTGTGGCTTCGGTTTTCCTTCACGCTGCGGCGGCCGCGCCGCCACCTCCACCGGCTCCACTACCTCCGGTGCTTGCACCACCGCCCCCACCGCCACCTCCTCCTCCGCCGCCTCCACCGCCCTTGAACAGCGACCCGACACCTCTGGCAGTAAGAACCGTCGTACTGATCACCATGCCGATGGTCTGTCCAACGTCCCCCTCTACAACTCGTTTGGCGAGATAAGGGATGAGCGCGATGCAGAGCGATAACAGGATGCTGGCCAAGCCAAGGAGCAGCGATCCCGTTACGCCGTTGAAAGCGCCGATGAAGTTCCCGCTATTGAGGACGGTGTTCACCGAGTTCATGTTGATAGCGGCCATCAGCGCTCCGAAAATCGAGTACAACAATCCCCAGGCGTTGAAGATCATCAGATTCACCAGATACTTTCTTGCCATCACGCCAAAACCGAACGCGGGATACAGCGCCAGCACGAATGGCCCGACTACGTATAGGATCGAGCCATAGAGCGTGTAAAACAGGGAGAACAGCGCGTACGTAATTGGGAAGAGGATGTATCCAACCAGAAGCAAGAGTGATTCCAGCACCCCGGAGAATGCACCGGTGATCAGGCCCCACAGTGCCTGGATTCCGTTGTTGTTGTTCCAGTAGGTGGATAGGTCTGCCATCCACTTGCCAAAGACATCACCACCGCCCGCGGTACTGGTATTGATGAAGTTCGCAACGTTGTTAAACATGCCGTTGACATCACGGAATGCGGTCCCGTAGTTGACCATTACGAGACCCACCGCGAAGAAGCGCACCGCCGTCGCTCCCAGAAAGTGTGTGTCTCCGCCGCGCGCCCAGGCCTCATAGATACCGAACAGCAAACTAGCCAATAGAATGTACTGCGCAACTTGAACTGCACCTGCGGTGGCACCACCCGAATCGATTCCGCCCATGGCCGTATTGAAGAGTTGCTGAAAGTAAAACATGGCTATTTGTGTTGTAGCGTTGTACTTACGTTCTGCTGTGTGGTGACCGCCCAGGCACTGCCGAGTTTCAGATGGGCGCCATTGTTTGCTAGATCGATCGCTCGAACCCTCATTAGATCCGCCAAGGCCGATTGCGTGTAGGCGTGTGCTCTCACAAGCCACGCGTCCGCCTGTGCTTCGATGATCGGTGCACTTCCTGGCGTGGCACTCTGCACGTTGGTGTTGATTTGATCGGCCGCAGCGAGCTCCTGGTCCGCGATCGCGTCGATGGCGATTGCCCGTTCCATGGCATCCTGAGCTACAGCGTCAGTCATGTCGATCATGTCCCTTACGGGTGGTGGAGCATTCTGTGGAGTGGGCACAACACCGTAAACGGCCGCATAACCGCCTGTCGTGTTCGGAATCTGGCCGGCGCTTCGTGAGAGCAGAATGGTCTCAAGTTGCCTCGGGTTCTGCAGTGTTGCCGTGGCGATTGGGATTTGGAAAATGGCACGAATCTGTGTGTAGAACCCCTGAATTTGTCCTGCCAAGCCAAGAGCTTGGGCGATGGCTTGCTTGGGCCACACGACCGTTTGTTCAAAGTTGCTGATATCTGACAGGACCGTGTTGATCGCCTGCAGGCCGCCACCAATCACGCTACCCAACGTGCTATTGATCGTTCCCAGACCCGCTGCAAGGATTGCGCAACATGGACTCGGAAGCTGTCCCTGGACGGTCTTCGGCGAAATGAGCACTGTCAGGAGCAAGGCTACGGCGGCCAATACTGTGTGACGGCGTATCCACCGGGCCACGTGGATACTTCCGGTCTTCAGTTTGCCTCTCCATTGGTTGAATTGATCTCGCATGTTCGATTTCTCCTCATTTGTGCTGAAGAACGTTGGTCATGTTGTTTTGCAGTTGGCCGGCGAACGTAGCAGTCCGCTTGCGTATGGCGTTGTCGTGCGCCACGCGTCCGGCCTCCTGTCGCAGCATCGCGGCCATCATCTTTTGCATGATGGCCTGGCTCTTGATCTCTGCGGACACGGCCGCCGCCGTAATCAGAGACGACGAACCCGGTGCGGATACGTTGATATTCGGATTTCCCACCAGGCTCTCGATCTGGTCAGCCGCCTGTAATTCCAGGTCTTGCGCTTGATCGGCTACCTTCAATAACATGAGGTTGTCCTGAGCCAGGGCGTCATCCATGTCGGTCATGTCTCGGTCCTGCGGGGCGATTGCGCCAGCCTGCGGCACAGGCCGGAAAGCGTTCACGTACACCTGGGGAACCGTCCCAAGATCTCCAGTGCCGCGGTTCCGGATGATGTTCTCAAGGGCCGCTGGATTAGGCAGCGTGGCGGTGTGAGGGTTGATCGTCATGATCGACTGAATTACACCGCGGAACCGCGCGATGATTGACTGGATTTGCGACTTGGCGAGGTTGATCGCGCTAATGGGCCAGATCGTCTGCTCGTACAACTTGCGAATGTCGGAAACCACTCCGTTGATTACGCTCAGCCAGTTGCCGATGGTCTGGCTGATGGTGGCGAGCACCGCTTGAATTACGCACGGCAGGCAGAACTGAGCTTGCGCAGGTGGCGGCGAAATCCCCAGGATTGCGATGCAGCCGATCAACAAAACTGCAATCATGCGGCGCCGGCTTTCGATGCTGAGCAGCATCAGACCGCCGAACATTGCTGTAAAGAGCAACATTAAGACCTCCTAAACGCGCACTCCCTCGTTCCCATGGACCGCGCCCGATAGCTCTTCTGGAAGTTGTGGCAGACCGGCGAGGCCCTGCGGAAACTTCCGCCCCAACTCCTCGTAGCATTCAAGCAAAGGTTGCTCTGGATTCCTCCTCAAGCACCAAGCTCGATAGGCACGCTCGCGCGGGTAGGTCGTACAGATCCAGTAGTCGATCGGGGTCGGAACCAGTCGCACGGTTTGGGTCGTCTCCGACTTCTCACCGATGACAAGCAACATCTCCGCGTAACGGCCCTTTTGTGGCGAGGTGAATCGCTTGATCGCGGCGAGCGCAACTTCATTAAGGTGGAGTTGGTTTTCCAGCACGCTCATGTCGCCTGGTTGTTGGCCGATCAGCTTCGTATTCGCGTTCTTCACGATGCCCGGGCCATGCGGACGCGGCTGTATAGAGGTTCCAACGAAGTCTTCGAGTGTCTGTGAAATGCCCCAGACGCTGGAGTTCCGTTTGCGTGCGGTTCGAAACAGTTGAACGACTTCCGGCGCCAGGACAGGCGAGTCGAGCAATGACCAGCACTCATCCAACACGGTAATGCTTGGCTGTCCGCTCTTTCCAGAAGCGCGTTCCGCCATTGCATTCGCAATCAGCATGCTCATGGCTGTCTCCAAATGAGGATCCGAACCCAGTCCCTCAACATTGAAAAACAGCCAGTTGTTGTCGGTACGGATATTGGTGTGCCGGTCGAATAACCGGCTGTAGATGCCCTTGTCTGTCCAGGTTCGCAACTTGATGGCGGCAAGCTTTGCCTCATCTACAGCGCGTTGCATCTTCTCTTCGTCCTGCCATTGGCCAAGTTCGTCCCGCAGGTCTGAGAAGGTGGGGACCGGATTCGCATAGCGGAGCCCTACCCGCTTGTAGGTTCGTCCGATCGCTTCGCTGATGACGTTATCAACGAGTGTGGTATCCGAGCCGGGTGCGTCACCGATCATGTGCCGAGTGAGATTTTTCAGAAATGCGATCTTCTCCTTCGACGGTGTTTTTTCTTCTTCGGGCAGGTCCCATGGATTCAGAGTTTCATTGCCGTCGAGATTCACTTCAATGACTCGGCCGCCCATGAGTTCCACGAGTGGCCGGTAGGAATCCCCGCGCTCCAGGATGGAGATTTCCACGCCGGTCCGGCCCAGCATGAGCAGTAACAACTGAGCCATGAAGGTCTTGCCTCCTCCGCTCTTCGCCATGATCAGCATGTTGGCATCGCCCAAGCTCGGATCGAATGGCGAAAACGGTACCATCTGGCGCGATGGCGTCTCCAGCAAGATCCCAGAGGAGCTCAATCCTTGCCACGGGACTTCAGCCGGTAATAGGTCTGCTGCATGGAGCGTCAGGCACTCCAGCTCGCGTTTCGTCTCTTCCGACATCCCTGGGAGCGTCCCGATGTAAATCCTTTTTTGCGCGAGCGTCTCCGGAATACCCCGGGCGCCATTCATTCGAGCGATCGAGTGGAGGACGCGCTGGCGCCGGTCTGCAAGAATACGCTCAGCCTCTTCCAACTCCTTTGAATTGCGTATCGGACGGGATGTCCTCAAACCAACAAGCAAGCTGAGCTGGCACACCTTCAACGAACTGGACACGACATCCTGAAGCGTTTGAATTAGCTGTTCTTGTGCAATCTGCGCCTCGATGTTGATTTTGAAGCCGCCATGGATGTCGCGCTGTGCCGCCTGCATTCTCAAAAGGCGTCGTTTGTACGCCCGCATGATCTTGCTTTGATCCGGGATCGTGACCTCTGCGCTGATCACCAGCGGAAACTCCTGTCCGACCAGCTCGCGCGTAATACCGGGGAATGTTGCGTCCGGCATTTCCTTGACGCTGACCCAGGAGTATAGGAGACCGCCAACTTTTAGGTGGCCGTCCTGTTCGTCTTCAATGTTGACGTTCGCAATTTGGGCGCGGGCGCTCTCGTAAGCGAGGCCTTGCTTATACGGCCGCGTGTCACTCGTCAGCGGATTTAGAGCCCGCTTGACTTCGAGAAACATCTCCTGCTCAGTCAACCGGCGCGGTTGCATTCCGGTGGCCTCTAGTGTGGCCTGGGCGCCCGCCATCAAGCTCTCAAACTCCGATAGGAAATCCTCATGCTCCCGCACCGTTCGCTGGATGCATTTGTTCGCAGAGAGGCTCCACTTGCTTCCCTTCTTGCGCGTCTTCCGCCACTCGAATTCCGAGTTCTCATGATGGACGTCGGGATTCCAGATGAAGTAAACGTGCAACCGCCGCCGCAAGTAGTGCCCTTCGTTCTGGCGTGTGTTCCATAGTTGTAGGCGTTCCCGATCCAGAGCCTGAAGCACTGCGTTTTCGATTCGCTGTTCCTTGATATAGCGCTCCGTCAGGTCGCCATGGCCATCCGTCACCTCATATCGAACCTGCATCCGCATCGACCGCTCGGGCAACGACCTTACCAGCGCTTCCAGCCCTTCCTTGGTTCGATTCCGGGTTTCATCCGCGTGAAAGAACGTGTTCAATCCGCTAGCCTCATAGCCTGCTACGAAGCACCCGTTTGTGCGGATGATGCAGCCGTCGAGATAGTCGCGGACGGGTAGCAATTCGCAGAGCGCGGGCTGTCGCAGCGAATCTTCCCATTGGCGTAGGGTCAATGGCATTTAGGACTCCTCTTTCAGGTATTCCATGCGCTGTTCTGAATCTGGCTCCAGAGCGCAATACACGTGCGGCTTCATGTGAAAGATCAGCCAGTCCTGGAGGTAGCCTCGCGGTTTTCCGTACTTGAACAAGATGAGCGCCGGAATACTCAACACGGGAACCACGTATTGCAGGAACACGTTCATCGGAATACCGAACATCTCTCGTTGCAGAAATCGGCCGAACATGTTCATCACAACGGCCAGGCCGAGGATGACGAACAAATCCTCGAATTCCAGGTAAAGAAAGGTCACCTTCGTTGCCAGGTTTCTTGGAACCGGTGTCACTGTAAGTGCCATGGGCTTTTCCTGTCTCCCTCATGAATTTGCATCGCCGCAATTCCTCTTAACTAACGCCTGCCGTGCCTTTCGTCACGAAGAACTCGCCGAGCCGGAGTAGGCCCGAGACCATGAGGCATAGGATGGCCCCCAGGAAATGCCGGGTATGGTTGAACTGGTGGTGGACCTGGTGTTCAAACAGTCCGCCAAACTTTAAGGCGCCCACAGCCACGTGCATTCCGGCATATACAGGCAGAATGACATTCGCGAACCAATCCACTAGGTTCAAAAGCGAGTTCCAGTAAAGATCCGGGTTATTCCATCCCACCTGACCGGTAAACTTCTCGAA
>DATLVQ010000880.1:0-14502 GCA_035577325.1 Bryobacteraceae bacterium
CGAATTTTTGATTGACGATCGCGACCTTGGGAGCGCCCTGCCCGTCTTTGACGGTGAAATCGCGGCCCACCAGGATGGGGATCTTGAGGGTTTCGAAAAACCGGGGTGAGCAGAACTGCATGTGCGGATCGGGATCCTCGCCCTGCTTGGGAGTGTAGCCTTCGATGGTGATGGAATTGTCCCATTCGTCGCCGATGAGTAGCGGGATGACGGCGAAGGCGGCGGACGAAACACCGGGCAGCGTCTGGAGGCGCTCGAGCAACTGGCGGTAATAATCACGGGCCCAGTCGGGTTTGTATCCGCCGAGGGTCGGCTCGACCTCAAACATCACCAGATTTTTGGTCTGGAAACCGGGGTCAAGCTCCTTGAGCTTGCTCAAACTTTGGATGAACAAGCCCGCGCCGACCAGCAGCAGCAGCGAGAGCGCCACTTGCGCCACGACGAGGCTCTTGCGCAGCCCGGCGGACGCGCCACCGGCGACCGAGCCGGCTTCGTCTTTCAACGTGGTGGCCAGCGCGGGGCGCGTTGCCTGGAGCGCGGGCACGAGACCGAACAGGATGCCAGTCAGGAGAGAAATCAGAAGCGTGAAAATCAGAATGGTGGTGTCGGGCGCGGCGGAAAGCGCGATGCCCCAGATGTCGGGCGGCTGGAAGCTGATGAGCAGGCGATCCATCCAGACGGCAAGCGCGAGACCGGCGACGCCGCCCAATAAAGAAAGAAGAATGCTTTCCACCAGCAACTGGCGGATGAGGCGCCATCTTCCAGCGCCCAGGGCCAAGCGGACGGCAATCTCTTTCTGACGCGCCGACGCACGGGCGATCAGCAGGTTGGCAAGGTTGGAACACGCGATCAGCAGCACGAGGGCGACGATGGCCATTAGGGCGAGGAGCGGCTTCGAGAATTGCTCCCGCAACTGCGAGCGCCCTTTCGACCCGGGCAGCAGGTCCATCCACATTTTCAGGAATTGCTGCTTGACGTAGGGACTGGCTTTGGCAAAGGCGGCTTCCTGCACTTCCCTTTCGAGGATCTGGTGAAACAGGGGTTGCAAGCCAGCCTTGGCGCGCGCAGGTGTCATGCCGGGCTTGAGCCTGCCGAATACCTGGATGAAGCGGCGGCGTCGGTCGTTCAGTTGCGGGTAAGGCTGGTTCGGCGGCAGGGAATCCTGCATGGTGATGGGGATGCGAATTTGCGGCGCGTAGCCCGGCTCGACGCCGTCGAAGCCACGCTGGCTGACGCCGATGATAGTCAGCGGGCTGCCGTTGACGACGATTTTCTTTCCGACGATGCCGCGATCACCGGCGAACCGCGTCCGCCAATAGCCGTAGCTGATGACGGCCACCGGATGGGCGCCCTGGTAGAGATCGTCGGAGGCAGTGAACACTCGGCCGGCGGCGGCGCCTACGCCGAGCACCGGGAAATAATTGCCGGAGACCAGTTCGGCGGCCGCGAGTTCGGTTCGACCGTTGAACGCGACACTCACCATGTCGCCGTGGCGGCAGAACATCCCGCTGAAGACCTGATTCTTGTCGCGGAAATCCCGGTACATCGGGTAGGAGATGGCGTTAGGGCCGTTATTGCTGCCGTAATGGTTGCCCCGCCCGGTGAGCAGCACCAGCTCTTCGGGATCGCGGACGGGCAGAAATTGCAGGATGAGCTGGTTGATCAGGGTGAAGATGGCGGTATTCGCGCCGATTCCCAGGGCCAGCGACAGAATGGCCACGGTGACGAAGAGCGGTGATTTTCGCAGCGTGCGAACGGCATAGCGCAGGTCTTGCAGGAGCGTTCCCATTGACCTTTATACTGGCGGGGGCGGAAAAGGTTACGAAGGTAGTGGAGTGCGGCACGGGGTAACTCGTGGGCAAACCCGCCTGCTCCGCGCGCGGCTCTGTATCAGGTTACCGGGCCTCACTTCAGAGAAATATACAGCGTTTGCGGTAGAGCCTTCGTGCCTTGCAACACGTGCACGGCTACGTCGCCGCTCGGAACATTGGTTGGAATGACCACGTTGAATTGGTAGAGGCCGACGTAAGGTGCTGCCAGTCCCTGATACTGAACGTTGCCGGATATCTTCTGATCGCCGAAGAGAAATTCGACCGGAGTCGAAAGGTTGGTCAGGCCGCTGGCGACTTGGCCGGCAACTGGAGCGCCTGAGGTGACGGGTCCGAAGCCGAGGCCGTAGAACTGGACGATCTCGCCTGCGACGGCGGGTGACGCGGGCAGGCCGGGAATGTTGCCGCCGGTGATCACCGTTCCATTGACGTGATAGGCGGCAACGTACTGCTTACCGTTGATTTTGAATTTGGCGGGAGCGAGAAGCGCTCCGGCGAGAGGCTGGATGGCGAGCGTGACGGGTGACGCGGGATTGTTTTTGTATGTGACAACCACCGGCACGGATGCACCTGTCGAAACGCCAGTTGGCACTTGCACGTTCACCTGGCCGGGGCTGACAAAACTGACGTATGCCGGTTTCCCGCCCACTGTGGCGGTGACGCCATCAAGAGTGGTGGGCGCATTACCCTTGATGAAGTCGCTACCGCGCCAGGGCCGCGTGGTTCCGGCCAGATTGGTGCCATAGATCTCGATAAAACTTCCGACGGCAGCTGTAGAAGCGCCGCCGAAATCGCTGGCCGCGATAACGCCGTTATCGGAGATGGCCGGCACAATGACGATGGCGCTGATGGTCACGAGGTTTTGAGACGAGAAGTTGACATTATCGTAGTTGACTAGCGGCAGGCTGGCGAAGTCGGAGCCAAATGTGCCGGATGCGTCATATATGGGTTCTCCGGCGATGGTGTCCATCACGGCAAGGCTGGCGGCGTCGGCGACGCGTCCGAAAACGGTGAAGCCACCGTTCTGGTTATCCAGATTGCCGGAATTGTCCGATTCGTTGAAGAACCACTGGCTGGTTGCGCTGTTCGGATCGCTGCCCAGCTTGGCCATGGCGATGGTGCCGCGCGTATTCGAGATCTTGAACTCGTTCACGACAGGTGGATTGGTCGGGATCGGCACCGGACCGGCGCTATCGGACCAGGTGTATCCGCCGCCCTGGATCACAAAATTCGCTACGGAACGGTGAATGAATGAGCCGTTGAAGGCGCCGCTGTTGGCGTATTGCAGAAAATTGGCGACGGTCTTCGGGGCATCAGCCGGAAACAGCCGCACATTGATGTTGCCAAGGTTCGTTTCGAAGCGGACGGTCTGGGCGGAGAGCGTAAGCGTCGTTAAGAGAACTGTTGAAATGGCTAAGAAAAGTTTGATCATGAGATGAATGTAAATTCGAACGCGTTAGTGTCCTTTGCGAGTTTCTCATCTTTGGACAGACTGAAGAGACGCAGGCGGGTCTTGAGACGTTACTGGTCCTATTTGAATCGTACCGACTGCACGACGTCATTATAGACGCCTTCCGATTCTTTGAATTCCGACGTTGGCGCGATGAACACCAGGTAAAACAGGCCATCGGGGCGGTTGATGGTGAGGAGCGCATCGGTTTCGGGGCCGCCGGTGAGGGCGGATTTGCTCGATAGCATGGTGATGAGGGCGGGGTTGCCGTTCACTTTAAGCGAGCGTCCGTTGTCCGATGCCTGCATCTCCGTATTGGAGGCGCTTAGATGATGGATGAGATCGTCGGTGGCCTGGCGCAGGCTCTGCCCTTTGATATCCGGAAAAAAGTAGCTGGCGATGATGCCGTAACCGATTTGCGTGTTGCCATTGGAACTTTGGACCAGGGCCTCGCGGGGCGCGATGGTGACCGAATCCGAGTTCTGGTCGCTGAAGACCTGCCAGTTGGAGGGATAGGAGATAGAAAAACTGCGGCTTTGAAACGGCTGCAGCGTTTGTGAAGGCCG
Source organism: Bryobacteraceae bacterium (assembly GCA_035577325.1). Classification (GTDB taxonomy): domain Bacteria; phylum Acidobacteriota; class Terriglobia; order Bryobacterales; family Bryobacteraceae; genus QHXW01. The sequence continues at coordinate 3,846 of DATLVQ010000880.1, forward strand.
GACGGCGGCGGGATTGGTGGAATTGCCGCCGCGGACATTGCCGGGCGGCGCCGTCTTGGGCAGCTTGGCGACTTCAGCTTTGGCGCGCTGGAAATCGCCGGTTTGAAATCCGTACTCGTGGTGCGGCAGCGATTGGATTTCCTCTTCAATGGCTTTTTCGCGGTTGCCCGGGTTGGGATGATCTGAGAGGAATTGGATCATGTGAGAGCTGCCACCACCCGATTGCAACTTCTCGAAGAAATGCGCCAGTTCGAGAGGGTTATAACCGGCTTCGGACATCAGGTGCGAACCGAGGGCGTCAGCTTCGCTTTCGGCGCCGCGCGAGTAGCTGAGCAGCACGGAATTCAGCCCCAGACCGATGCCTAGCTGCGTAAGCTGGCCGAGCACGGAGCCGTTGCCGATCACGGCTCCCGCCAAAGCCGCGGGGATTTCGAACATGCGGGCCTTCGACGCCTGGTTGGTTCCGTGGCGCAGTATGACGTGGGACATCTCATGCCCCATCACGCCGGCGAGTTGGGCTTCCGTGTCGGCGGCAGCGATGGCGCCGGTGTTGATGAACATGGCGCCGCCGGGCAGAGCGAATGCATTAATGCTAGGATCGAGAATTACTGTGAAGCTGAACGGCCATCCCGCGGCCTCGGGCTGCGATGTGAGGCGCTTCCCTATCCGCTGCACATAATCCTGCAGAAACTGATTTTGGACGATCGTAACTTTCTGACGAACCTGGGCGGCTGCTTCCTGGCCAAGTTGAATATCCTGCTGTTTGGAGAACAGATTGAAGCCCGGCCGGAGCGGCTCGCCGGGCCTACGCGCCAGGCACAAAGTAGCCGCGATCAAAGTTATCAGCAATACAGTCAGGAACCTTCCTCGCCGCATCAATCACCTCAATTTCTGGATACGCAAGGGCGAACAAGGATGTTTCCAGCCCGGCGCGACCGAAGTTACGGTAATTACAGCCCGCAGAGCACCCACAGTTAGAATTATCCCGTTTTATACTTAATGGATGTTGACCCCCACTGAAAAGATCTGGCACAACGGCCGTTTTATTGCCTGGGATGACGCGCGCATTCATGTTCTTTCGCATGTCGTCAGCTATGGCAGTTCGGTCTTCGAAGGCATACGCTGTTACGCCACGGGGACCGGTCCGGCTATTTTTCGGCTGCGCGAACACGTGCGCCGCATGCTCGACTCGGCGAAGATCTACCGCATGGAAAACCTCGGCTTCACCGCGACGCAGCTTGAAGAAGCGATGTGCGAGCTGGTGCGGGTCAACAAGATGCGCTCCTGTTACATTCGGCCCATCGTGCTGCGCGCGTATGGCGAAATCGGCGTCAACCCACTGAAGAACCCGCTCGATGTTTACGTCGCCTGCTGGGAGTGGGGCAAGTATCTGGGCGACGACGCGTTGGCCGAGGGCGTGGACGTCTGCATTTCGAGCTGGAACCGGCTCGCCGCCAATACCCTGCCCACGCTGGCCAAGGCCGGGGCCAATTACATGAACTCCCAGTTGATCAAGATGGAAGCGGTGATCAACGGGTATTCAGAAGGCATCGCGCTCGATACCGCCGGTTATGTGAGCGAAGGATCGGGCGAAAATATTTTTCTGGTGCGCGACGGAAAGATATTGACGCCGCCATTGGGCGCATCGGTGCTGCCGGGCATTACGCGTGACTCGGTGCTATGTCTGGCTAAGGATTTGGAGATTCCGGTGGTCGAGACCATCGTGCCGCGCGAGATGCTGTACATCGCGGACGAGGTGTTTTTCTCAGGAACGGCGGCCGAGATCACGCCCATCCGCTCGATCGATCGCATTCAGATCGGCAAAGGACGGCGCGGCCCGGTGGCGGAGAAGCTGCAGAAGGAATTCTTCGCCATCGTGAATGGGACTAAACCGGACCGGCATGGATGGCTTTCGCCGGTAGGTCAGGCGAACCTGCAGCCCAGCCTCGCGGGAAAGAAATAGAAAAAACAGCGCAACCCGAGCCGGCCACCTCCCCCGAGATCTACCGCTCGGATTACGCTGTTGTAGAACTTCTCTTTTGTAGCGTGTGGCGGCCCGGGAAGCCAGAAAAAATTCCGCGTTCCGTGCGTTTTTCAACAGATTTATTTATTAAGAGGCTGTTACAGTTGCCGCCGTGTTGATGTGGCAAACCTGTGAATAAAGCAAACACATGACAACTTGTTCAGGCATCGACGCAACTACTGGCGCGGGAACGGAAATCACGTTCAACGGAAATATTGAATCAGTGCGGCCTGGCGCCGCCGAGCCTTCGATGTGGATTGCGCCCGGCTGGGTGGATATCCAGGTGAACGGTTTTGCGGGCGTGGATTACAATTCGGCCGCTACGCCGCATGAAGAGATTGCGCGCTCGGTGCAAGTGCAATACGCAGCGGGCATGACGCGCTTTTATCCAACAGTGATCACGGGATCGCCGGACGATATGCTGGCTGCGTTGAAAAACCTGTCGCGCGCCAAGGATACGCTCGCCGAGGGCTCCGCCATGGACGGGTTTCATGTGGAAGGCCCGCACATTTCAGCTGAAGAAGGTCCGCGCGGGGCGCATCCGAAGCGCTGGGTGCGACCGCCGGACATCGACGAGTTCCGCCGGTGGCAGGACGCAACGAACGGCCGCGTACGCCTGGTCACAATTGCACCGGAGTGGCCGCAGGCGCCCCGCTACATCGAAGCGGTGGTAGCGCAAAATGTCGTGGTCAGCATTGGACATACGGCGGCTGAAGCGCGGCACATTGCGGATGCGGTCAGCGCGGGCGCGACCATGTCGACGCATTTGGGCAACGGCGCGCACGGCGTGATGCGACGGCATCCAAATTATATTTGGGAACAACTGGCGGAAGACCGGCTGCGGGCCAGCTTCATTGTGGATGGCATCCATCTGCCGGGATCGTTCTTGAAAGTAGCGCTGCGCGCCAAGGGTGTGGAGCGCGCGGTGCTCGTGACCGACGCCAGTTCGCCGGCGGGTTGCGCTCCGGGACGATACCGGCTGGGTGAACAGGACGTCGATCTTACGGTGGACAATCGCGTGGTGCTGGCGGGCCAGGAGCGGTTGGCTGGATCAGCGCTGAAAATGGATCGCGGCGTCGAGAATCTGATGCGGCTGGGGGAATTGAGTCTCGCGGACGCGGTGCGTCTCGCCACTGTGAATGCCGCGCGCGCCGGACGCGTGCCAGGACGCGAGCGCGGCTTGGTGGCCGGAGAACGCGCCGACTTCGTGCTCTTCGACTTCGATGCGGCGACCAAGAGCATAAAGATCCAAGCGACGTACGTCGGCGGGCGCAAAGTCTGGAGTTTATAATGGCTCTTTCCGATGAACGATCCGGAATCTGTACCGGCTGAACCCGCGGCCGAGGCGCCATCCGAGGAGCCGATGCTTTATTGCCCGGTCTGCGCCACGCGATTGACCGCGCGCAAATGCAAACTGATCTGCGAAAAATGCGGTTACTACATGAGCTGCGCGGATTATTACTGATGGGGCGTGCCATGACGCGGGGCTGGTGACGGGATTGGCGGAAGGCATGCGGGTTTCGTTTTCGATTGAGGGAGAAACCGCAGGTTCTCGCCAGAGCCCGGCGTGACACTGCGCCACAGGTGGGGCGATCAAGAAATTCTATGAGCGATCTCGCAGAAACACTGGAACGGTTTCGCCGCGGGCCTGAAGTGCTGGCGATGGTCCTCACCGGAGTTTACGGAGATGAAACCGACTTCGTATCCGCACCGGGAAAATGGAGTATTCGACTTCTGATCGCGCATCTGGCCGATTCGGAGCTGGTGGGGGCGCAGCGGTTCCGGAAGGTAATCGCCGAAGATAATCCATCACTGGGCGCGTTTGATCAGGACGCCTGGGCAAGGAACCTGGATTATGCGCGCAAACAGCCGAAGCAGTCGCTCGAAAGCTTCCGGCGCGTGCGTGCCGAAAATTACGAGCTGCTCAAGTCCCTGCCCGAGTCCGCTTTCGAACGCACGGGCGTGCATTCCGAGCGCGGCCCGCTGACGCTGCGTCAACTGTTGGAGATTTACGCCGACCACGCGGAAAGCCATGCACGGCAGATGCAGGCGATTCGCGAAGAATTCAAGAAAGCCAAGGGAAAGAAATGAAAAAGCTCCGCTGGATCGCCGCCGCCGCGGGTTTCGCCGCCGTTCTGTTTGGGAGCGATGTTCCCGCCGACGGTAAGCGGTGGTGGGCGCACATTCTATACCTGGCGGACGACAAGCTCGAAGGCCGCAACACGGGCAGCGAAGGCTACCGGAAAGCCGCGATCTATGTCGCCGGCGAGTATGAGCGAGCGGGGCTCAAGCCCGCGGGCACATCCGGTTACTTCCAGCCGGTGAAATTCAAATCGCGCGAGATTGCGGAAGATCAATCCAGCCTCGCGCTGGTGCACAAAGGGGCCACGGAATCGCTGCGGCTTGGTGAAGATGCGACCATCAGTATGCGCGTCGACCCGGCCGAATCCACCGAAGCGCCGCTAGTCTTCGTGGGTTATGGGCTGACGGTGCCGGAGATGAAATACGACGATCTCGCCGGGCTCGATCTGCGCGGCAAGATTGCGGTGTATGTGAGCGGCGGCCCGTCGTCGATTCCCGGCCCGCTGAGTTCGCATTACCAATCGGCTTCCGAGCGCGGCAGATTTCTGGAGCGCGCCGGCGTGGTGGGCACATGCGCCATCATGAACCCCAACGCGATGGATGTTCCGTGGGAGCGGGCTGCCCTGGCGCGGTTCCAGCCTGCAATGTCGCTGAACTACGCCGACCTGGATGAGTCGTTCGGTCAGAAGATTTCGGTTACGTTCAATCCGGCCCATGCGGACAAGTTGCTCGCGGGCTCGGGACATTCAGCGGACGAAATTATAGCGCTCGCGAAGGATCGTAAGCCACTGCCGCACTTTCTTCTGGCGGGATCGCTCAAGGCGAGAGTTGCCGTCCACCGGACCGAAGTCGAATCGCCGAACGTAGCCGGTATCCTGCCCGGATCCGATCCGAAACTGAAAGACGAATACGTCGTGCTTTCGGCACACCTGGACCATGTGGGCGTGGGCCGGCCGATCAAGGGCGACAGCATCTACAACGGCGCCATGGACGATGCGTCGGGCGTGGCCACGCTGCTGGATATCGCCGAGCAGCTGCACCACGCCAAGGCAAAGCTGCGGCGGTCGCTGTTGTTTGTGATTGTGACAGGCGAGGAGAAGGGCCTCCTCGGGTCGAAGTATTTCGCTACGCACCCGACGGTGAAGCGCGATCAAGTCGTGGCGGATTTGAACGTCGATATGTTTCTACCCCTGTTTCCGCTGCGTCTCATGACCGTCTACGGTCTCGACGAATCCGATTTGGGCAAGCAGGTGCGCACGGTCGCCGAGCCGATGGGGATTCGGATTCAGGCGGATCAGGAGCCGCAGCGCAATATTTTCATCCGTAGCGATCAATACAATTTCATTCGAGAGGGTGTGCCATCGCTGGCATTCAAGGTCGGCTACGAAAAAGGGACACCCGAAGAAACCATCGCCAAACAATGGCTGAAGGAGCGGTATCACGCGCCGTCGGATGACATTCATCAGCCGGTCGATCTGAAGGCCGCGGTGGATTTCGACAAAGTGATTCTGACGCTGGCGGAAGCGGTCGCCAACGCCAATAGCCGGCCACAGTGGAACAGCGACAGCTTTTTCCGCCGCTTCGTGACACATGGCGATTGATATGCGTCCGCTCAATCCACCAAAACGTTTACTTCTCGGCCCCGGGCCCAGCATGGTTGCGCCGCGCGTTTACGAGGCTATGGGCAAGCCCATCGTGGGCTATCTGGATCCATATTGTTTCCAGGTGATCGAAGAGATTCAGGTGGGGCTGCGAAAGGTCTTCGGCACGAAGAACGAGTTCACGATCCCCGTCTCGGGCACGGGTAGCGCGGGTATGGAAGCGGCGGTAGCGAATTTTGCCGAGCCCGGGCAGCCGTTCGCTATTTTCATCAACGGCTTCTTCTCCGAACGCATCACTGAAATGGCGCGGCGGCAGGGTGCGCGCGTAGTCCGGCTCGAGAAGCCATGGGGCGAAATCTTCGGCGATGCCGAGGCGCGGGAATTTATCGCGCGTGAGAAACCAAGCGTGGTGGCGTATGTGCAAGCTGAAACCTCGACGGGCGCATTTCAGCCCGGCAAGGCCATTTGCGAAGCGGCGCACCAAGCCGGCGCGGTGGTGATTGCCGATTGCGTGACATCGCTCGGAGGAATGCCGGTCGAAGTGGATGCGACTGGAATCGATATCGCCTACAGCTGTTCGCAAAAAGGGTTGAGTTGTCCGCCAGGGATTTCGCCGCTCACCGTTTCTCCGCGCGCGTGGGAGCGTCTGGAGAAGCGCCCCGCACCGGTGCAGTCGTGGTACTTAGATCTGAAGCTGCTCGACGGTTATTACAAAGGACACAAATACCACCATACGGTGCCGATCTCGATGCTTTACGCACTGCACGAAGGACTGGCGGTGGTGGAGGAGGAGGGACTCGAGAAGCGCTGGGAGCGTCACCGCCGCAATCATCTGGCGCTTGTGGCTGCGCTCGAAAAGATGGGGCTCGAAATGCACGTTGCATCCGGCCGCCGTCTATGGACGCTCAACACGCCGCGCGTTCCGGCGGGTGTGGACGATACCAAAGTGCGGAAGCGGCTGCTCGACGAGTACGGCATCGAGATCCTCGGCGGATTCGGACCGCTCGCCGGGAAAGTATTTCGCATTGGACTGATGGGCTCGTCGTCGACGGACGAGAACGTGGCGCTGCTGGTGGATGCGTTGGGGAAAGCGCTGGCGGCTGAGCGGAGGCAGGCGGGAAAATCATGACGGCAGTTGGCCGGAAAGTTCTACCGTAGTTCCTGTTTCATGATTCTTTCCACGCCCAGATACGGCCGCAGCGCCTCCGGCACAACGACGGTGCCGTCCTTCTGTTGATAATTCTCGACAATCGCAACCCAGGTTCTGCCTACCGCGAGGCCGCTGCCGTTGAGCGTGTGGACGAACTCCGACTTCCCCTTCGCGCCTTTGAAGCGAATGCCGGCGCGGCGGGCCTGAAAAGCCTCGAAATTGGAGCAGGAAGAGATTTCCTTGTAGCCATTTTGCCCGGGAAGCCAGACTTCGATGTCGTAGGTCTTGGCCGAAGAAAAGCCGATGTCGCCAGTTGACAGGACGACTGTACGAAACGGCAGGCCAAGCCGGCGCAGAATGTCCTCGGCGTCGCCTGTCAGCTTTTCGAGCTGATCGTAGCTTTCTTCGGGCCGGGTAAACTTTACCAACTCGACTTTCTGGAACTGGTGCTGGCGAATGATGCCGCGCACATCACGGCCGTAAGAGCCGGCCTCGCTGCGGAAGCACGGGGTATAGGCGCAGAGGCTGATGGGCAAACGGTCGGTGGCTAGGATTTCGTCGCGATAGAGGTTGGTCACGGGCACTTCGGCCGTGGGGATCAGCCAGAAATCATGTTTCTCGCACTTGAACTGGTCATCGGCGAACTTGGGCAACTGGCCGGTACCGAACAGGCTGGCGGAATTCACCAGGAACGGCGGCAGAACCTCGGTATAGCCGTGTTCACGCGTATGCACATCCAGCATGAAATTGATCAGCGCGCGCTCGAGCTTCGCGCCCACACCCCAATAAACGGCAAATCGCGCGCCCGTAATCTTAGCGGCGCGCTCGAGATCCAGAATGCCCAGCTCCGGTCCCAGGTCCCAGTGCGCTTTCGGTATGAAATCGAACTGGCGCGGCTCGCCGCAGCGGCGTACTTCGACGTTATCCTCGGCGCTGCGGCCCACTGGCACGGATTCGTGCGGCAGATTGGGAATCCCGGCCAGAAGCTCGCGGAATTGCTCGTCCAGTGTCTTGATCTGCTCATCAAGGGCGGTGATCCGGTTGCCGATCTCACGGACCCGCTGCTGCCTCTCGGTGGTATCGGCGCCCGACTTCCGCAGCTGTGCGATCTCGGCGCTCTCGCTATTGCGGCGCGCCTTCAATTCTTCGGCTTCGGTAATTACGGCCCGGCGTCGCTGGTCCAGCTCGCGAAACGGTTCCAGCCCAGTGACATTGCCGCGCGTGGCCAGGCGTTCGGCGACGGTGTCGAAATTCGCGCGAAAGAATCCAAGATCGAGCATTAGGCTTATGCTAGCGCACGGAACCTAACGAAAGGGTGTTAACGAACGGAGACAGGGATACCCGCTGAACTCCGGCAGGGGGCGGCGCGAGGCCGGCTATTCTTCCTTTTCCTCTTTTTCAACGGTGACGGGCTCGAGATCTTCGGCCTCAAAGATTTGACGGCAATCCAGGCATTCCACGTAATCCACGCCGTCGCGTCTCGCGATGATCACGGTGCGGTTGTGCTCACAAGCGGGCTGCATAAAAGCAATATGGGATTTATTCTAATGATGGCAACGCCCTTGTCAAGGGGGGATTTTACCCATTAACCTCCGGCCAGGCTCGAATCCCTGCCGAAAGGCCTGGCAGGTTAGAATTCTAGCTGATGCCTTTCCCCATCCAGCGCATGCGCCGATTGCGTGCTAGCGAGCCAATCCGCCGGCTAGTTCGCGAGACGCGGCTCAGCCCGGCGCAGTTCATCCTGCCACTGTTTATCTGCCCGGGAAGGGGTGTTCGGCGCGAGATTAGCTCGATGCCAGGCCATGCGCAAATGTCCGTAGACGAGGCAATCCGCGAGTGCGCGGAGGCCCAATCGCTGGGCATCGGCGGCGTTATTTTGTTCGGTCTTCCGGAGACCAAGGACGATACGGCCTCGGGCGCCTACGCCGACGATGGCATTGTACAGCGGGCCCTGCGAGCCATAAAACGCGAAACGCCTCGGCTTTTGGTGATGACCGACGTCTGCAATTGCGAGTACACCAGCCACGGCCATTGCGGAAAGATCGTGGCGGGCGACGTAGACGGCTATGTAGATAACGACGAGACGCTTAAATGGCTGGCGGCGACTTCGGTATCGCACGCGCGCGCGGGTGCCGACGTCGTGGCGCCTTCCGACATGATGGATGGCCGTGTGGGCGCGATCCGCAAAGCGCTGGATTCGGCGGGATTGATCCACACGCCGATCCTGTCATACGCTGCCAAATTCGCATCCGTGTTTTACGGCCCGTTTCGGGAAGCGGCGGAATCCACGCCGCAGTTTGGCGACCGGCGCAGCTACCAGATGGATCCGGCCAATGGCCGAGAAGCCATGCGCGAAATCGAGCTGGACCTGGAAGAGGGCGCCGACATGATCATGATCAAGCCGGCCATGCCCTATCTCGACCTCATCTGGCAGGCGCGGCAGCGCTTCGACGTGCCGCTGGGAGCCTACCAGGTGAGCGGCGAGTTTTCAATGATCATGGCGGCGGCGCGCAATGGCTGGATCGACTGCGAGCGCGCCATGATGGAGAGCCTCACTTCCATACGCCGGGCGGGTGCGGATTTCGTGCTCACATATTTCGCCAAGCCCGCTGCGCGGCTATTGGGGTAGGCCGGGGAAGCTCCGCACCTCCTGCTCAAATGCCCCCGTGTTAAATTGAAGGTTTCCATGCCGCCTAAAAAGAACGTGCCTGAGATGCAGGCCATCGCGAAGAAAATGCGGCGCGAGATCATCGAAATGATCGGCGCGGCGAAATCCGGCCATCCGGGCGGATCGCTCTCGGCCGTCGAACTGGTTGTCACGCTGTATTTCGACGTGATGCGTCATGACCCGAGCAATCCCAAGTGGCCCGACCGCGATCGATTTATTCTTTCGAAGGGCCACGCCGCACCGGTACTTTACACCGCTATGGCTGAGTGCGGTTACACACCGCTCGATAAGTTGAACACGCTGCGCAAGCTCGGCTCCATCTACCAGGGCCATCCCGACGTGCGGTTCATCCCATCGCTCGAAGCATCCACCGGTTCGCTGGGCGAGGGTGTGTCCCTCGCTCTGGGCATGGGACTGGCAGCGCGTTTGAACGGCAGCCCGTCGCGTACCTACGTAATGCTGGGCGACGGCGAGATCCAGGAAGGGCAAGTCTGGGAAAGCGCCATGTTCGGCTCGTTCCACAAGGTGGATAACATCGTCGCCATCGTGGACTACAACGGCATCCAGCTGGACGGTTTCGTGAAGGACATCATGGAAGTCGCTCCGCTGGCGGCCAAGTGGCGAGCCTTCGGCTGGCACACCGTCGAGATCGACGGCCACAATATTCCGGTGATCCAGGCGGCTTTCAAAGAGGCATCGGAAACTAAAGGCAGGCCGACCGCGATTATTGCGCATACCATCAAGGGCAAAGGCGTTTCTTTCATGGAGAATAATCCGAAGTTCCACGGGACAGCACCAACGCCGGACGAAGTGAAGCTCGCGCTGCAGGAGCTGCAATGACCCCGACCAGACCGAAATTCGAACTAAAACTCGGCATGGCTACACGCGAAGCTTTTGGCAAGGCGCTCGTGGTGGCCGGCCGCGAGAACAAAGACATCGTGGTGGGCGATGCCGATCTTTCCAAATCCACATACACATCGTTCTTCCACAATGAATTTCCAGAGCGCTTCTTTTCCTGCGGAATCGCCGAAGCCAACATGGTCGGGATCGCCGGCGGGTTCGCATACTCCGGGAAGATCCCGTTTGCCGCGAGCTTCTCATGCTTCGTGATCAATAAGGGATTCGAACAGTTG